>DASUZI010000253.1:0-13404 GCA_036376955.1 Nitrososphaeraceae archaeon | reverse complement strand
TTCAATTCCTAATCTTTTTGCAAAACTTTAAATAATATTTTCCATAAATAATATTTGACTACAAAATATTTAACAAATTAAGTTATAATATTTTACATTATCTACAAATAGACTACAAATAAAAATATTATTCAAAGGAACAATATTATTTTCTAATATTTTAATAAATTACCGTTAAGAGAATTAAATTTAATCCTATAGTTAAATAAAAATGAAGTAATTTTGAGTAAAGTCTAATCTCTTTTATACTGTTTTACTTCTTCTTCAGTTACTGTAAAAAAGACAGTACTGCCATCAAAATGGTCAACTAAATTTTTAGGAATATAAAATACATCTTTGTCTATAGTACCTTTTTGCGTTACTATGAATTCTCCTGTAACTTCTTGAACTTCTCCAAGGTCAGCATCTCCTAATCCTCTTGCCTCTTTTTTGATTATTTCTTCAGGATTAAATGCGGTAGATTGACCTTCACTAGTTTGATCTTGAGACATTCCTATGTTCCCATCTTGTAAACTACCATTTTCGCCTTGTGCTAACACATTTTCAAATGCTGTTGATATTCCTGTTGTTGCTGTTGCAATTAAACCAAATGCAAGAATGGATGAAAACGCTATTGTTGAATAGATTCTTGATTCCATACCAATTTTAGTTACTTATAATATATAATAATTAAACTAGTTTCTTTAGAACATATTCAGAAGTTGCAGATTGTTAATAATAATAACAAATTCAATAACTATTTTAAAAAGCCATAGCCTTCCATTATAAGTAATAGGAGCAAATTTAGAAGGTTGTAGTATAGTGTATATTGGTTTTTTCTTTGAATAGAATGACCATATATTCGAGTATACCTTATTGTTAATTATATTATATAAAAATTAGATGCATTGGCTTATCTATCTGATCAACTATTAGTTGTAAACAAAAGAATATGGGTTTTTTGTAGAGTATTTTTCACATTGTTATTATAGTATATAATAATATGAGACACTTTGATTAATAATTTAATTTATTGCCATAGCCCTCTAAGGATTTCATATCATAACAATAGGAGGCCATGACATCATCATTATGCTAATGCTCAGGTTCTTTGGACTGGACTTGATTTTTCGGTAATGCAAACTGTTCATTAAATTATTTTATACTTTAACATAACTTAATTGTCATAGTCTGAACTAATTCGTTTGTAACGATTTGCATCTTTTTTGTTATTCAAAAATTACAAAAAAATACAACCTGTACATCAATATGTATTATGTAAGACTGAAATAGAGAATCTATCTTTGTCTATAGTACATTTTTCTGTAATCACATATTTATCTAATACATCTTTAACCAAAACTGAGAGCGAAATAACCTACTCCTCTTGCTTTTATTAAAAGATCTTCTAATTATAGATAGTTGAAACAGATATTTACATTATATAGCCATTAAATAAAACAATAGTATGACTAAATTATATTAATTAAACTTGTGGATCCGTAACTTTTTCTGTTATAATCTCTTCAGATACAGTTCGTGTTTCCGTTACAGGTTTTTTCCTCACCACTATTTCCTCTTTAACATAGGCAGTTCTGGAAACTTCTACTTCTTCTCTCTTTAGATGAATACGTATATTAGTTTTATTTTCTACTGGTTTTAATAATTCATTCTTTAGTTCTATTGAATTCTTATTATATGATGATGGTGTGGATGATGACGTATCATTAGAAACTGGTCTTATTTCTATTGTCACTTCCTCATGCATAACAGGAATTTGCTCTGTTTTAGTCTCCTTAACTGGCTCCTTTGTAATAATTAATTCATCAACATCTTCTGTTTTAGTAATATCCAATTTTTCTGCCATTAAAGGAATAACGTCTTCTTCTTCTTTTGTACTGCTTAAAGAATTATTCTCATCGCTAGTTTCTGTTTCTTTGTTATTACTGCTAGACTCGTCTTGAGCAAGAAGATTTACATTTTGTGATTGAACGTATGAATTTCTTGCCTCTTCTTCAGTTACTTTGAACCATACTCGATCACCATCATAACCTTGAGCTAAATTTTTTGGAAAAGAAAAAAATTCTTTATCTATTAAACCCTTTTGTGTTAAGACATATTCTGAATCAACACTTTGGATCTCACCAAAATCAGCATTATCAATTCCACGTGCCTCTTTTTTTAAAATATCATTCCAAGGAATTTCATCAAATTTTGATACCATATTAATAAAATTGCTATAAAGAATATAATAGTTGATGGTATTATACTGTTATAATTTTATATGCCTTAAAAATTGATGCCTGCCTAAATATGAACATATAATCTTCTTAAGTTATATTTTATAGATATTATTAGAATGCAATTACCAAATTCACAGCATGATGTTGATGATGATAATAATACTACTTTAATAAAGAAAAAAAATAATGCTCATAAAGACGACGGAAACCCCTCAATAGTCACTCCATTACAATCTGAAAAAGTTAGAATAATAATCAAATCACCAACTTTAAAAGATAAAGAATCCATAAAATCCAAAGTAGAAGAGGTATTTGAATCAGTTAAGGAGAATACAAGTAATATTATTAACAAAGCAATAAAAGTAGAAGAACAAGATATTAATTCCTTCAAAATATTATCAGAAAAAGTTTCTCAAACTCTACAACAACAAAAAGAATCTCTTGAAGAGGAATTTGTTATTCCTGTGATAGCAGAAGATTATTCACTTTCTAAAAAAAATCTTTCTGAAGAGATAAACATTGAAAAAAGATGGGTAGAACAAGAAGAAATTAAGGTACCCGTTAGATATGAAAAAGTTTTTGTAAATGATAAAGAAATTGATGTCTATTCAAAGCAAGGAGTTATTTCTCAAATCAAAGAAAAGATATCAGATTTGATTCAGTCTAATAAGGAAGAAAATGAAACTCAGAACGACGAAAAAATAGATACGAAAAATCAAAATGACAATAAAGAATTTGAAAAGAAAAAAAATGGAGGAGAAAAAGGAGAAGAAGAAGGAGAAAAAGAAGTACAGTTAAAGGGTGAAATTGTACCACTTTTTGATAATCAGGAGAACGAAGACAATAATATCCAATTAACTCAAAGCAACAATAATAATAGTAATAATAAAGAGTTAACAAAAAAAGAACTTCAAACAGTGATTCCTCTATATGCAGAAGAAATAACTATTTCAAAGAAAATTGTAAAAGTTGGGGAAATTGTGTTAAGCAAGAGAAGAGTTATAGAGGAGGAAAATTTTAACATAGATACTATAAAAGAACGAATAAGCCTTGAACATCCAGATGGTAGAAAAGAAAAGCTTACCGGTTATTGAAAAATCCCAGATGTGTTATAACATGACAATTGATTTCTATTAATTAAAAAGTAAATTAAATTAAATTTTTTACTATAGTAAAATATTTGCTATAGAGATTTGTATTTATAGAAACGGCTAGAATAAACCTCCTCCTCCACCTCCACCTTTCAGTCTACCTAATATGTTATCCAAAAATCCTTCTCCCTCTTCTTGTTGTTGTCCTTGTTGTTGTCTTTGTCTTGTTTTTTCTCGTAAAATATTTACTGCTTCTTTATAAACAATCTTTCCCTTTTCCCTATCACCATTACAACATTCTCGAGATATTTGATCAATAACTTCATCTTCAGATACATTTTCCTGAGAAGTAGTGAATTTTTGTCTTTCATCTCCTGAAAACATATTTGTTATACTAGATGGTAACATCGACATTAATCCTGATGCTCTTTGTGGTTCAGCATTTCTTAACAAAAACTTTGATACCAAAGATAATCCCATACTTGCAGCACTAGAGGAAAGCCCACTTCTTTGAGAAAATAGTCCGAATATATCATCCATATCCAGGTTATATTATAGACAATAAATCTTATAATGCTTTTTTTACTCACTTATATATTCTTTAATATATTATTTTGATTTTGCAGTTGTAATCATAGTTATCAAATAAAAAATTATTTAATTTCTTTGTTTGAATAAAATATTCCTATATATAATATTCTTTATTCTTATCTATTTTTGAAGTATCTAGTTCATCAGAAGTAACATCTTCTCTTATCTCTTTTTTTGTCAGTAACGGCCTTCTTTTTACTATAGCCTCTTCTTTAATATATGGTTTTTTTGTTACTTGAGCTTCTCTCTTTAAAGGAATTGATCTTTGAGACTTTTGTTGTAGGTCTATTTTTATTATGTTTTATAATAGTTAATAGAGACAATTTAAGTAATATCTATCAAAACTCTTATTGATAAATCTCTTTTACAGATTTTTTAATTTTAATTGATTTACATATATTAATTTGAATTTTTTATTTCTAGGTTTTATTCTTAATCTATAACCACAACAAGGACACCATGTCCCTTGCCAATGTATAAATATTTGACAACCTTGACATCGTTTTTGTCCTGTTAAATATCGCATACCAGTTTTAGGTCTAATCGCTTTATGGCGAGTACATATTCCCTTACAAACCATTATAATATAATATTAAAGAATAAGTGAAACAATAATAATAACCTATTTATCCTTAGATCTTATTTTTTTAATAAAAATAACGATGCGTAAGTATATGTGATATTGCACTTCACCAAACTATTATAAGATGACATTTCCAAAGAAGGACTTGTTAGTTCAGCAATTTAAGATAAGGTATTAATTCTGTAAGGGTGAAGGTGGTTCATTTTTTTCCTATTATATTAGATAATTATTTACTCAAATTCGGTAAGGAAAAAGATTTGTTAAAAGATTTAGAGGAACTATTTTTTATTTTATTGATAGGTAAAACAGGAGTTGATGTTGTAGTTTTAATATTAGTAGTGGTGGCGATGGTAGATGAATGTTGAATACTTTCTGAAGACTTTGTCTCTACTAGAATAGAATTGTATACATTACTATGGTAATCTGCAATATTTGTCCAGTTCAAAGAAGATTTAAATAGTTTTACTGAATTGTAATAGTATTCATAATTATTTTCTAGGTCTATTAACGCTTTTTTGAATTCTTTAGGATCTCTCTTAACAGTTATCCCTAACCCTTTTCTGGCAAATTCTTTAAAAAATTCTAGATCCGTTGCTATGAATGGAAGACCGTGTGCTAGGGCATCAAACATAACACCAGAACCTGAACTCACCTTATAAGGTAATAGAACAACATCTGAAGCATAAAAAAGTAATGAAAGGTCTGTGTCATTAAGATAATCTCTTTGCAAGTCAATGAAATGAGTAGAATCTTTTATTTTCTTTGGTTTATAATTTTCTGTGTTAAAGTGATTCTTTGAAGAATTAACTATTATCAACCAATTTTCGGGTATATCTATTTCGTTAAGAACATCCCATCCTTTAGTACTAGTCTTAAAACCTATAGCAAGTGCTATCCTTTTTGTTCTTCTTTTGGTTATTTTGTTATCATCTTCATTGAAATAAATACCAAATTTTGATCTTGCTTCTTCTTTGATATTTGGGAAAGGAGATAAAGATGGTTCTGCACCATGATAAACTATGATATTGTTGTTATTGTCATTGTTAGAATTGCTATTATTATCCTCTAAATCTGATTTGTTGTTAGCAAAAGCATTGCTACCTTTTCTTTTCTTATTGATTATTCGATTCTTCATATAGTTAGAAAATACTATTCCTTTTTTGCTTTTTACCAACTTTTCGTTGTTTAGGTCATGAAAAGATTTGTAATTTATTATGAACTTCCAATAATTTAATATATATTTACTAAAATGTTTTACCTGATTTTTTAAAGTATTATTACTATTACTATTTAGATCAAATGGAGAAATGATATTCATCCACTGTTTGAAAGTGTAAGCAGAGTGAAACGTTGTAACAATAGGAACTTTACAAATATCATAAAATGAATCGATATTGGTACATGTATTTCTTGGATTTATTGACCTTAATTTTAATCCATACAATCCATGCTCGAATTGAATATGAACAATGTCAGGCTTTACTTTATTAACTATTTCCAATAATAGTCCTGAATTATCTTTATCGAAAGATGATGATAATCCAAAAAAATCACCTTCTTTGCCATCATTATTACAAACAACATAAACAGTATGACCTAATTTACGCAAGGCTTTTGTTAAATTGTAAGTATATCTACCTACCCCACCATACATAGGAGGATACTCTGTTGATACCATTAATATTTTGAGAGAATTTTTTATGTTGCTGTTATAATTTTTTAATACTGAAATTGAAGAAAAATGTAAGTTATTATTATTATTAAATTTTTTTTCATATTTAGTGTCATCATAATGATTACGAAATAAAAAATTGCGTAAGAGAGGTAAATCCATCTATGTACAATTATTTTTATACTACAAATTATATATAGGAGCAGAAATTGGAAATCTAATCTGTTAGTAGGTAACCTGTATTCTTTCAGAAAATAGAATAAATTTTTAATTGTCTATTATATAATTCTTTTATTAGTATTTACTCTTTTATTGTTAAATATAATGTTGTCTATATTAATATAATGAGTGAATTTAGAGATACTGACGATAAAGTAAAAGACGATGTTGAGGATACGGGTGACAAGATAAAGTCAGGTTTTAAAGCGGCAGGTAATAAGATAAAAGATCCTAGCAGCGATCTCGGAGAGGAATATAATAAGGAAAAAGCAGAAGAGGAAGTAAAAGACAAAACTTATTAAATTAAATTTAATTAAAATTAGTTTTTTATCTCCTTACATTTTTTTGGTAATAATATATTTAACATTTTTTATTTATATTTGATATTTATTTTCTATAAAATAATTATTACATCCTCGCTTGAGACTGTAAAAGAACAGTTCAATATGACAAACCAAACATCTTCACAAACTCAAACTGGGACTGAGAATATAATAGAATATTAACAAAACCGAACCTGAAAATCCCAGAACTATTGGAATAATATAAGGAGAAGTAGTCGAAAGATCGAATTTCAAAATTTTATCAGAAAAATAATCAAGAAAAGGTATTAAAATAAAAGAGACAATAGAACTAATTATTGTACTAATACCAATCCATTTAAGTTTCAAAATTGTGTTTTCTTTAGTCATTCAACAAATTCTAATAAACATGTCAATGGCATATATATCAAAGCTAAAATTTTAACTTAAATGTTGTATATATCTGTTTTGAAGAGTTGGTGTTAGATTTGCCATATAACACCCATTCTAGACCACTTCACCAAATCTAATAAAGAAGAAACCTCTGATACATGCATTGTTTTATTGTTAAGTTAAAACCTAAAACATAAATCATTGATAATCCTCAACTTAATTAATAAACCGCCCCCATTTTTCTTTGTCATTAGTTTGAGATAATTATTTGTTACCTAAAGATCACATTATATAGTTACGAAAAGCCTGTATATTTTTATAAATTATAATAAAATAAAAATTGTAGTAATATATTACCATTAAATATTTAAAGTATCTCAACCAATCAGAATACTTATAAGTTTTTCTCTAAGAATGTACATTATAAATTTATTATTAAAAGGATGTAAAGATATCTGATAGCATTAATTTTGTATTATAAGAAAATAATTTTCTTACAAATTTTGTTCACTGTTATAAAACTGTTTGTTCATTAAATCAATCACAGCATTTTATTTTAAGAATGAAATGAATAAGAATAAATGTAAAAAGTAGAGAGAGTATTTTTGTGAATCTTAACCTCTCTACAGGTATATTTAATATTGAAGATAATACTAAACATAAATTTGAAATTATTAATACAACATACATATTTGTCGTTTTTAGGTTTTTAAAGGTTATATTATCAAAGAGATACAACTTCTTGAGAGTAAAAATTGTGATTATAGAATTAAATTGATATGATATGTCTGAAATAACTTCACTTTTTATTTCGATTGTAATACTATTTTTCCCTGATCTTCTTAACAAAAAATATGTATTTAATTACTTGTGGGATGTATTATCAAAATCATATAAAACTGATGTTGAACCAATTAAGAATTTTTTTATGGATATGGATTCAAATAATATTGAAGAAGTTTCTAAAAAAGAGATAATAACAAAATATTTTGGATATGGATTTTCTGTTATTGGTTTGTATATTGCAATAATAATTACTTCATTTTCGATTATAGGTATAATATTATCAAATGTTGGTAATTTTTCTATTATTACTGTTAATTTAATAATATTTATTATTTTGATAATTTTGGTATTTGAGATTCAATATCTAATTTCTCAAAATAAAGAAGATAAAGAAAAATTACATGTATATAATTCAAAATTAATGTTCAAACTAAAAATAATAATTGTGGTAATTAATTTGTGTCTTACTCTCTTTAGTATTTCCTTAACGAATAATTAATAAATTAAATATAAATAAAAGATTTAAAACTCAATTTAAAGCTTGTTTATGTTTTGTATAATGATGTAAATCCAATCATATAAAAATTCTTTTATTTTTCTTTCAATTTTGAACATAATATGAATTTATGATTTGTAACTAATGAAAAGTTTTCAAATGCTAATCTATCAAGAATTAATTCTTTTACAAATTTCACACAGGCCAATTATATTATGGCTATAATTTTGAATTTTTTAATATTATCAAATTAATACTTGGAATCTTTACTTCTCATTGAAAAATTTAATAATTAAAAAAGTATGACTCTTCTTTATTTGGAAATTGGATGCCCAAGAACAACTAAAAAACAAAATAGCAGTAAGTCCTAAATCATTGCGTTACATATAATATTTATGTCCGATGCAAAATCTATGTTTAAACCAAATGATACAATTGTAAGTAAAAGGGGCTCTGGAATTTTACTTGTTTTTGGAATTTCAATTTTGATTATTGGAATTGTAACTACACTTTATACATTGAATAATAATTTTGTAATTTTTTTATCAGGGGTTGGAGTAATACTATCTATTTTTTCCTTTATTTACATAATACGACAATATGAAAGATCTATTATACTGAGACTAGGAAAATATCATAAACGAATAGGCCCTGGAATTAACTATAGAATTCCATTTATCGATAATGTCTTGGTAATTGATATCAGAGAAAGGGTGAGAGAATTTAAAGCCGAAAGAATGTTGACAAAAGATAACGTTCCTGTTACAATTGATGCGATTTTGCGCTATAAGATAATTGAGGATAGAGCAAAAGATGCTATTTTAAATGTAGAAAACTTTAATGAAATGATTCAACAAGTTTCACAAACAACATTAAGAAATAATATTGGCTCATCGTTATTTCAGGATATTTTATCTAAAAGAGAAGAAATAAACCAACACATTAAATCAATTATATCTAGTGAAGCGAGTAATTGGGGAATAGAAGTTGCAGGTGTTGAAATTCGTCAGGTAATCATACCACAAGAGTTAGAAGCGGCCATGTCAAAACAGGCGCAAGCTGAACGAGAAAAAAATGCTAGAATTATATACAGTGAATCGGAAGTTCTTGTAGCAAATAAATTTAATGAAGCATCAAAAGTATATAGAGATAATCCTGTTGCATATGCATTAAGACAATCAAACATGTTGTTTGAATCTATAAAAGTTCAAGGTAATACAATAGTAATGGTTCCTTCTGAAACTTTGAATTCCATGGGTTTTGGCAATTTGGCCATGACTGTAGCATATCTTGAAAATACTAAAAAAGCAGCGGCTACCACGGAACAAAAAGAAAATAAAAATAAAAATTGATTGTGGTAAATCCAATTTTTCAAACAATCAATTTAGGTTTAACAAAGATTCTAAAAATAAAATGCAATGAAACACATGAGGATTGCTCTTTAGATGATGTTTTTTTTATTAAATCTCATTAAGTGAGAGATCAATAATAAAAACAAGTGGTTTCATCAATTTTATAGTTAAAAATGAATAACGAACTCGATCTAAAAGAAGTTACTTTTAACAATATAATTCAAGGATTATCTGATATTGGGTTTATAATTGAAAAAAAAGAGGAAAATAAAAATCCTGAATCAAAAATACAGTTTGAACTACTTTTATCTACAGGAAGAGGATATCGTTTTCCTTTTCGGATCACTTTTACTAACTTATTAAAGGATGTATTTGTAATTAGTTCAAATATTTCGCTTACTGAAGAAGATGCAAAATCAATGCAATCTATGAAAAAAAGAGATCGTGAACAAATCTTTATGGATTTAAGAAAGTTAGTTTTTCCCTTACATGTAAATATAGAAACTCCATTCCCAAGAATATTTCTATTTAAAGAAATTACGATTGATTCTATTTCTACTAATAAACAATTTCTAATTGATGAAGTGTACAATTTTAGAAATGCGATGGAATTAGTAAAAATCAGATTTGATGAATTATATTATTCATTTTATCCTGAAGGATCAAGAACAGATTATTCAAATTAATGTATCACAACTAGTAATAAATTTTTTTAGATAATCGAATACAAATGGTACTATTTTGATTCAATACAACACAATTACCTTTCCCTATTGATTACTTTATACTATTAAATCAATTATATCTGCAACCCTGAAACTACCTGTCCCAAAAATATCCATGTAAAAAAGATTTCATATATTGTGTCGATTAATATGCATAGTCTAAAGGTGAAAAAATGTAATTATTGTACTTAATTGTTATATTGATTTATTTATCTTTAACGACAACAAGACTAGGTTATTATATAAAACAAAAAGAGAAATAAACTAATAAAAATGAGAAATAAGATTTGGTTAATAAACAACCTAGTTAATCATCAAATATTCAATAATATCATAACTGTTGTTATACTATTACAAGCCGCAGTATTGGCATTGGAAACAATTTCCGAATTTAATAATTATATTTCCTTATTTGAGTACATTAATGCTTTTGTCTTATCTATCTTCATTATTGAAGCAATATTAAAGATGGTTGCGCTTTATCCATATCCCTATCGTTATTTTAAGAATGGATGGAATATTTTAGATTTTACCATAATAGTCGTTTCACTGCTACCGCTTACAGGCGGTTTTACTACAGTTGCTAGATTGATCAGGCTATTACGAGTTACACGCCTCACAAATAGATCGAGGGAGATGTCAGTAATGGTTATGACAATAATCAAATCCCTACCCAGTATGATTAATATATTTTTACTTTTATCTCTTCTTTTCTTTATTTATGGTATTGCTGGATATCATCTATTTAGTAATATAGATTCAGAACATTGGGGAACGTTGCCAAAGTCTCTAATAACATTATTCAAGATCTTGACTTTAGAAGGTTGGGTTGAGATAATGGGATCAGTAACTGATGTCAATCCATTAAATGGGATTTTCTTTGTAAGTTTTATTATAATAGGAACATTTATTGTTATCAACATATTTGTTGCTATTATTGTAAAGAAATCTGAAGAAGCGTATAAACATATACAACAGGAATTTTCAAATACTGTGACCGAGAATGAAATATTAGAAGAGTTAAAAGAAATTAAAAGAACAATGGAAAATCTTGAAAAAAGAATATCGAGAGACAGAGAAGAAAATATTGCTTGATATGAATAATAAGAAATTATACTTGAAAATTATTAGAATTTACTGTTAAATTGCCATTATTTCAACCAACTAAAAATAGAGCAAACATTAATAAAATTAGATAAAATAATTTAGTTAGAAATAAGTAGAGTCAAACACCAAAATAAAAGATTGAAACAGAAGTTCATGTAAATTTTGATCTCTTATATTGCAATTCAATAAAAATAATGGTATCGACTTGGATTAATCGATGACTAATTTGTGTACAATAAAATGAAATCAAATTATCTTAAAATTGTAATAAGATTAATCTATAGAATTGTCTTTAGTATTTAAATTATTATACCTGATTTCCTAATAAAATATAAAAAGTAAATTGTCATATGTAATGGAATAAAGTTAGAGCTATAATAAATCCAAAAGAAGAGGAAAGTCCAATATGTAGTTCTACTCGTTTATATGCTTGAGGTATAAGTTCTTCAGTAATAAAAGCCATAAGTGCACCAGCAGCGAAGCTAATAATCATTGATAGCTGTTCAGGATTTAATGGTTTTTCCAAATACCATCCTAATGGACCGCCAATAGTAACTATAATAAAAACATATAACCATTGTTTAAAAATTTTCGAGTTATGTCTTGTGTCATCAACCATACGTTTTGATCCTTCCATCGTTGCTGTTAAATTACCTAGAAATAGTGCTATAACTGCAGGCATTAATTCAGGAAGATTTAAAGCTATGATGACACCAATAAATATCGTTTCCGGAAAGCTATCTAGAAATGTTCCTATTATAACAACTTTAGAGGAGCTACTATTCTTGTTATTGGTTTTAGATTTGTATCTTGTCTGAAGTATCCTATTTATAACACTGAAAACAACCGCTCCAACTACAAAACCAACTACCATAGTAATAAACGAGCCTTCTCTTATTGATTCATCAATTAGTGAAAAAGCTATTGTTGCAAAAAAAATTCCAGCCGAAAATGCAGCTAAATCTGCTCTGATTCTTTCAGGATAATGAATAAAAATGGAAAGAATTGCACCGATAAGAAAGGCACTGGATACTGTTACAGACAGTAATAGTGTATTGAAAATTTCTAAAATATCAGTATCCATATTACACTATTTAAAATTAATTACCCATTTGAACTATTAAAATTAAAAGATACATTCAATCTAAAATGATCAATATTAAAAGCAAATGATAAAATAAATAAAACCTTTTATTTAATCCTTTAGTATGTTATCTAAAAATCCCTTGTTTGTTCTGTTAGATAATCATCAGGTTTACTGATTTGATATATACTATAAGCAAACCGTTGTAAATTAGTTTTATCGGTTGAAAAGAAATACGTCATTTTATAACCTAGTTTTGATAAAATACCTTGCTTTATTTGGTTTTAAATTTGAAAAATAACTTACACTATCGATATAGCTTGTCATGTAAAATTGAGATTCCTATTCCTAGAATAAAATGCCCAAGAAATCTTTCATGGTAATGAAATAACTACAATACTTTTATTGATTTCATCCCAATTCGATTATAATACTTAATTGCATAAACAATCATATCTAAAATGTATAGAATATAAATCAAAAATTTTATGATAGCGATTATTTTTTCTATACTTTACTCACGTTCTGAATCTCTTATTTTAGTAGCTTCTTTTTTTGATTCTTTTTTGATATTATCCGACACATTTGTGAGTGTTTCTTCAATATATTCCTCTTATCATTCTGACTCTCTTTTTTTGTCTCGTCTTTATTTTTATAAATCATATTATTATTGTAATATCAATAACATTTAATACAGTATTAGCAAGTAAATTATTTGTTATTTAAAATAAAAGATGCACTTTTCAGCTGACTCTACATTTTTATCACAAAACAACCGAAG
>DASUZI010000252.1:0-2597 GCA_036376955.1 Nitrososphaeraceae archaeon | reverse complement strand
ACTGTCTTTAATGGAATCATGGATTATTCAATTCAAGGAAGTGCAACAGAAATATTACCACAGTTGTTGGAATTGAACTAAAATAAATATTAAAATGTATATTGTTTATCTAATTTTATGTTAGGTTAATTTATATCTAATCGAATTACACAAATAATAAATATTTTAACCTACCTAAAATTGAACAAATCCTTTTACGGTTAAGTTCTATATTTGTGATAAAAATGTTTATAAAGATGTGTATTTACAACACTTTAATGGATAACTTCTCAATTACAGATATTAAATGGAAGAAGGCGTTAAAATCAAACTACATATTGTTTGTACTTAGTCCTGAAACTACTAGTGAGGGCTTGAAGGAAGGCATATATTGTACAAATATTGATTTTACATTAGTAGGTAGAAAAGAGACAGATAAACTATTAAACTTTATTAAGGAAAATATGAAACTAATTGTAGATTTTAGTAATAAAGAAATACAATGTTGGGATGTACATGGAAATGATCATGTTCTATCAGTTGCATATGCACTCACAGAAAAAGATACTCATAAAACTGATTCAAGATTAAAAGTATTGACATCTCAGGATGGCGAATTTGTTGAATGTGATAAAGCTGAGCATGGCGATAAAACAGTCAATTCTATAAGGGTAATTATACCTTTTGATGATAAAGATTTAACACATGTCATATATGGTCTATCTCAAGGTATAGATGCCAGTGGACATTAATTTCAATTACTATTTTTTTAATTTATCTTTATAATAAACCTTAAGTTTTAAATTCTTATCTAAAATTTGATCTTATACGATCTTACAATAAAAATACGGTATATTTAAAAAATAAATATAATACTATATAGCAAAATATAAATCATTATAAAAATGAAAATCTTTAAACTCCGAAAATTTTAGAAAAGTGAAATTAAGTGTATCTTTTCTTTTTAAATGATATCCATCTATCTAATTATACACTATAATTTTATTTGAAAATTTTATATTCATTGATAAATACTTTTAAATGTTAGTATAGCAACTAAAAAATAATAATGAATTTTTGTAAAGATAAAAGTTACCTATTTTTATCACTTATTATTTTGTTAGTCAGTGTCAATTTCCTAAATTTATCTCCTCACATAATATATTCATTAATGGATTCTGTTACTCCAACTACAGATGTTAAAGAATCACAACTAACTACTAGTTTAGATCGAATAGATGGTGAATCTATTATAAGACTGTATTATTCTACTTCTCCCGATGTTGATATAGCTATTATGGATACTGGTATTGAATTTAATCATCCTGATTTGAATGTTGTTGACCAGCATTCTGTTGTAACTGGCTCGAATCCAGAACCGAGCAGTTCTTGTGATCATGGTACTCATGTAGCAGGAATTGCAGCAGCTAAGAATAATGAAATAGGCATTGTAGGTGTTGCTCCAGGTGCAAAATTGTGGAGTATAAAAATATCGGAATGTGACCCATCAACTGGAGAACCAAAAGCAGAATTTGGTACGATGATGCGAGGGTTAGATTATGTACTCGCTAATGCTGATGAAATAGATGTCCTTAATATTAGTCAAAATACTAAATGTCTATTAATAGGATGTACTCAAGATGATGATTATCAGGAAAAGATAAATGAAATTGTTTCTCGTGGTGTGGTTGTAGTTAATTCTGCAGGGAATAATGGTGAAAATGCAATTAATTATTTACCATCACGAATTGATAATGTTATAACTGTATCTGCAATAAGTGATACCGATGGCAAATGTGGAGGATTAGGTCCATTGAGTAGTGATGGAGAAGATGATAGTCTTGCTCAACAAAGTAATGTGGGAGATGTTATAGATATAGCTGCACCAGGTATTGATATAAATTCGACTATTCTCAATGGTGAATACGGTATTAAATCTGGAACTAGCATGGCAGCTCCGTATGTAGCTGGAACTGCAGCCTTAATTAAGGCAAATAATCCGGGTATTACACCAGATGAAGTTCTTAGTATTATTTTAGATAATGCATCTACTATAGCAACTCAATGTAACATTGAAGATCCTGATAATGATGGTCATGGTTATTTTAATGGTGATCGAGACGACGAACCAGAACCTCTTCTTTATATAAAAAATATTATTACAAATTGATACCCTAATATTATTTTACTGATTTAATATATTATAAATGGTATTATTATTATATTGAATAAATAATAATAACAAAGTGATTCTATATTTATGAAATTAAAATGAAAGTACATTTTTTACTACAAATATAATGCAAGTGAAGTAAAATACTATCTTCATGAATTATTTAATATAATTACTCAAATACAAATTGTTCTTTACAAGTAATAAGATCATACAAAAAATATTTATTTCAAAATTGCTTAAAAAGGAGATATAGTATCCTAAATTGAAGGGTGGTCAATTTATTTGCTCTCAGATCTAGAATTATTAGTCAACATTATTTTGAGATATTTAAAGTGTAGAGTACATTAGAAATTCTATGTTCATTTGATGGCTGTCCTTCGAAGCCAGGTTTAAAATAAACTTGCTTAAATTTTAATTCATGAACCCCTTGAGAAAGAGGTTT
>DASUZI010000251.1:0-2403 GCA_036376955.1 Nitrososphaeraceae archaeon | reverse complement strand
AGAATTTCAGAAGATGAATTTGAATCCTATTTAAGACTGAGTGGTACAGATGATATATCAAATATTAGATTATCTTATTTGGAAATCAATGGTCAAGTAAGTTTTATTAAAAGAAATGAAAAAGACTGAAAAACTGCGGCTACTATTATTATAGGATGTTGTCTATATATATTCGTAGTTTGGATACAATTCTAAAATCAATACTAAAACGACAAACTCCTTTTCTTATAGGGGGTACTATTACTGGAATTATTATGACATATTATTATGAATTTTTATTTACTATAATAGTAAACAGTCTAATGTGATATGTAATTTCCTATTTAGTTAGCAAATATTATTACAAATCAAAAGGTATCGATGACCAAAAATATCTTATTCTATATGGTTTATCTAAGATAAAATCTAGGCATAAAACAGTAAAGACATCGTAGATAGTTCATTATTTTTAAACGACTTCATGAAAATTAATTTCATATAGAATTCAATTATCATTGGATTTTATAGAATGTTATTGTTCAAATGTTATGCATAGTCATTAACATTTCTAACAAGCTCTTAATAACTAGGTTTATAGAATAAGCTTGTGTTTCAACACCATGATGAACATGAATTCAAAAAAATTATTGATGAATTTATACTCTCTTCATCAGATAATGAATCAATAAAATCCTTTTTAAGAAAAGTAGAATTTGAGGCATCCAAATTAGGTATTTCTTTTTATCAGATGATGTTCATATTAATCCAAAATGATGCCATCCATAACAGAAAATCTCAATAAGGTGGATGACAACCATTAAACAAATTTAATTACTGATACTTTAAAACAAATATTCAAAAATAAATGCTAAATATAATATAGTAGTATATCAATAACAGAATCATATTTTAGAACCGGCTCTCGGTATTACTCCAGACACATCCATAATACCTAAATATTTTGCATGTTATTGTTATAATTCTAAATATATTACCTCGTATTATACAAATAAATCAAATAGATATAAATAATAAAAGATGACTAAACATTAGTCATTAATACATAAGGTTATATACCTTAGTAACGTGTATATATACATGTCAGCAAAAAATGAAGTAAAAATAAACGAAAATAAACCAGAATTTAACGAAAGAAATACAACTAATTTTAACAAAGACTACAATAATTTCAATGAAAGAACAAATAGCACCCTAAATCAACAACAAGATGCAATAAACAAGACTCTAGATAACACTTTACATAATGTAAAAAGAACAACTGATGAAGCTACAAGAGAAATTCCACAGTATACACAACGTATTGCTGAATATCAAGAAAAAACTATTCAAACTGTAAAAGATATTGCCTCTGATGTTATTGAAGCACAAAAACAAGTGGTAAGCTCATTTCAATCACAACAAGTAGATAGAAGCGGAGTATGGAATTGGTATAATCCACAAAGAATTGCTGAAAATAATGCAGTAATTGTAAACAATTTTACAAATTATCTATTAAATGCTAGCCATCTTATAAATAATGCTCTAGAATCAAATATGAGAGTTTATAATACTGTACTAGAACAAACACGTGATAATCTAAAAACTTGGACAAAAATAAATACTGATTATATAAAATCATCAGTAGTAGAACAAGAATCAGTTAGTAGACATAATACACAGGTAAATACTACTACTAGTCATTAACAAAACAATCCTTTTTTCTAGGATACAAAAAACCACAAAGGTAGACTTCACACAATAATGGTTGATTTAAACAACAATGACTAATCTTCAAAAAATTTCAAAAGCTACCACTTTAATTGAAAAGACATATAGTCAATATACCCCAAATAACAATACAACTTCCATTACCAATTCTACTACACTTCCTGTTCTTTTAATACATGGTTATATGGAAGATGCATCTGTTTGGAATAAATGGATAGATTTGCTCAAAAACGATGGCATCTCTGTTTATCCTATAACTTTTAAACAATCAGATGATGGATGTGGGTCAGCTACAGAACATGCAAAAGAATTATCAAAAATAATTGGACAAATCAAAGAAGAAAGTGGACAAAATAAGGTAAATATTGTTGCTCACAGCAAGGGAGGATTAGATGCAAGAGTATACTTGGCCAGCAATACAACAAAGGATGTTGCAAATCTAATTATGATTGGAACACCAAATGCAGGCTCTCCATTAGCAGAGTCATGCGAAATTGGTACTCCTGCTGTCTATGATTTAAGACCTGGTGCAGCAGCTACTGAAGTAAATATGAATCCAAACACAAAATATTATACTATTGCAGGTGATTGGAATCCTCAATCAGAAAATTACCATCTATTTTTTAGTTTTGAACAGTCAGGATTCTCTTCTCTTCCAATTCCTAATGACGGCATGGTATCTGTAGCAAGTGTAGA
>DASUZI010000250.1:0-6576 GCA_036376955.1 Nitrososphaeraceae archaeon | reverse complement strand
TGAATTTGACTAAAATAGGTTTGAAACTAAGTCACTCCTACAATTTCATAGTTTCCGCCATCAGCAAGTTTGAATTTGACTAAAATAGGTTTGAAACCAATTCACATCAACACAATCATGGTTATCTCTATCTGAGTTTGCTGATGAAAATGATGCTATAGAAGTACTGAAATTCTTTAATCCTATGGTTCAACAATTAGCTGAAGTTGTAAGTATTCCATCTAATCCTAGTGATAATGCATATCAAGAATCTGTAACCATATTTGATTAACTTAAAGAATTTGGAGGAATAACTTTAGAAGAATTATTTACAAAGCAGTTGAAAATAACAAACAAGTTAATTCATACTTTGGATTTGATAATCCCTCAAAAATTGATAAAAACTATAAGATAAGGGCAGTTTATAATATGCTTTTAAATAATCAAAATATTAGCAAAATTAGTGACAAACCGATAGTATTGCAATGGCAATCATCTAATAAAGATTTTTATCTGATGTATCTAATGTCTGATTTTTGTCTATTGAAAATTTCTTAGATCAAAAATCAAATTTTAGGTTTTCCTTTATAGTAATATACAATATCAAATCAATTCTTTATTTTTAGACCTGTTTTAGATTGATTATTATCATTATCATGATTTTTATCGAGATTATTATTGTATGCAAATCTTAGATTGTTAACTACTTGTTAACACTTCTCCATCTGAAGTATTTTTTTTAACTTTTACTTAGAATCATTAGAGGTTTCTTTAGAACCGCTGTTTGATAGAGCCGGAATGATAATCTTTTAATCAATATATTAGCTCCAAATATGATTAGTCCTGATGCTACACCAGTTTTACGAATTGAACAAATACAGATAAAACAAGATCAACCAATTGATGTAATCATGAATGAACTATACTAATATATCGAATGTTTACAATAAACTATAAAAAAATTATTGCCTGATTGTATTAATACAAATTAAATATAATTATTATATAATACAAAAATGATATAAAGTAGTTAAGGATAATAATGATAATGTTAAAATTTTTAACATTATCGTTATTAATCTTTACTACTATAATTATATATTTTAATATTCCAAGTATTGCCGGAGAATTAGGAAAGATGCCAATCCCAACTCCTAATAAACTATTAGCTACATATGTCATAGATATTACTACAGGTTCTGGAATAACGTATAAATTCCAACACTTTTACCCATTAGACATAGCAATACCTGTAGGTACAACTATCGCCTGGTTTAATGCTGATCCAGAACAAATTCATACTGTTACAAGTGAGAAACCTGGCTCATCGGATTCGGGAAAACTATTTAATTCTGGAATTCTTCCTTATTCATCCTCTTTTCAATATACATTTAAACAACCAGGTAAATTTTATTATCATTGTGAAATTCATCCATGGATGATAGGATCAGTCTATTCAAGTGATTCTAATAAACAAGGAAAAAATTTTAAGCTTACTACAGGATCACAAATAGCATTGGAAGATAATTCTTTATATGACTGGAGTTTTAATACGACTGAAATTGATAGAATTTTATTTGATATAGAACCTTTATCAATAAATACAGATAAAAAGACACCTATAACATACAATATAGATCTTTACAATAATGATCTTAAAAAAGAAATTCTTTCAAAATCTTTTTTTGCTAAAGGCAACGATTTTCAATTCGAACTTTTATCCAGCGATTTGGATCAAACTCTATTTTATGGTCCAGATATTAGTGACCCTATTATAGGATCTTATCATATAAGAGACAACTTTCCTGATGGAACATATATTTTAAAAGTAGAAATAACAAGTATAGGATCTAATCTTACACAAACAAGTATATCTGATGAATTTAAGGGTAGAATCGTATCATAAAATTAAACTGTAAAATTGTCTTAAACCTGGTCTGTTGACTTAATTAAGGACCCTGTTAAGTTACGCAAAAGTCAGGAAGTAAATTGAAAAAATTCTATTAAAACTGAGCACAGTACATAATAGAAAAGTAAAACGTATGACTACTTTTTCCTTAAGTTAACATAGCCAATTAAAGTATTATTTCTTTAATTCTAATGCAAAAATCACTTCCATTATTATATAATTCTGCAATAACTTTAAATTCTGACCCCTTCTTTAAAAGGTTTCTAGGTCCCTCATAATCATAATAGTTTAGCGATGCATACCATCGCTCATTTACTAGAACATACGCTTTGCCAGGTAAAATTTTTTCCACATATATATCATATTCTGCTCCTGTTGATTTTTTTGGTAATCGATTTAAAATTATCGATCTATTATTTTTTATTTTTATTACTTGTTGCTTCTCTAATTTCTGTAGGGCTTGTAATATAATATGTATATCAAATTTGAATTTTTCATGAATATATGATAACTCAAATGAATTTTTATTATTTCGTTCATCTATTAAAAAATCATAAATATGTCTATACGCTTTCTCTATTGAATTATTCTCATTTTTTGTCATCATTCCAATTTGAAACTTTGGAACTTTATCTATTATTTCATTTTTAGTTTTAACTTTTTCAATTACGTTTCTTTCAGTATTATCATATTTTAATTCTTTTTTATATATTAGTTTTTGTTCTCTATTTAAGTTCTTATTAAGATCTTCTAATTCCAATTCCGTGAAACGATTATATGGAACTGTAACCCGTGAAATTGGATTTAAAATTGTTTTCATTGAATTAAAAATTGTTTTCATCTTTTCTATTCGTCTCTTACTTGCATATAAAATACGCATATCTACAGTATCTTTTGCTGCTAGAATTATTACATTTCCACTTGATTTTCTTCCAGTCCTACCTTTTCTTTGTATGTGTCTAATTTCACTAGCTACTGGTTCATAAAATACCACTAATTTAACTTCAGGAATATCTAAACCTTCTTCTGCTATCGATGTTGCAACAAGTACATTAAATTTTTTTTTTCTAAACGAATCTAAAATAACAGATTGCTCATTTTGGTTCATTCCAATGTCGTTATTTCTAGTAGACTGGCCAACAAATCGAAATGATTTGATTCCAGTTTTGTTCAATTCATCTACAATATGAGTTGCAGTATCCCTATAATGTGAAAATATCAAAATTTGAGAATTTTGGCCTTCATTTAATAATAGATTATGGTTTTTATTTGCAGAAATATCTAATCCTTCTTTTTTACATAGATCAAGAATATAAATGAGTTTGGGATGCTCTGTTATATTTTCCAATAGGTTGAGAATATCCTTCATTCTGGGATCTTTCAGAATTAAAGAATGTGCTTTTCCCTCGCTTGACTCCATTCTTTTGATAAAGGTTTTAAGAGAAAATGGACCTTGACTTTCTATTAGTTCTATACAGTACATCAAAGAAAGAGCAGCAGATTGATTCAATAATGCTAGAAATAATGGACCTTTTTCTTCATTTAAAGAAAATTTTAAATTTCTTTGTAGAATCTCTGCAAGTTCTAATAAATCTCTTTTAAATACATAGTCTACATTATTTTTTTTTATTAATCCTCTGAAAATTAACCATCGTAATTTTTCTTGTAACATAGATTTCAATGACATTATAATTTGTCTATATTTTTCAGATAATTCTAGAAATTCCCATTTTAATTCTATAGGGTTTACATATGGTTTCACATCATCATCTTCTTCATTTCGGTATTCAATATGTTCTATGTAAAGATTATTACAGATTTGTTGTATTCTATTTTGGTCAGAGCCAGGACTTGCAGTCATAGCTACAATAAGAGGATTTGGTGACTGTTCCATATATTTTTTAGAAATAAGAGTATAGGCATAATCTTTTATAGCTCTATGAGCTTCATCGAACACTATCAATCCAAAATCTTTCAAGTTTAATCGTGAGTCCTTCAGATCATTTCTTATTACTTCTGGTGTAGCAAATATCAATTGTATCGTTTTATTATCCCATATCATTTTTCGTGTTGAGGGAGAAATTTTACCTGTCACCAATATTTTTTGATCATCCAATACTTTAATAAATGAAGAAAAAGATGTCAAATGTTGTAATACTAATGGACGAGTGGGTGCCATTATTAAGATTCTACTTTGTTTATAATTATACAAAATTTCAGCGCAGATCAGTGCAGAAATAACAGTTTTACCTAGAGAAGTAGGTAAAACAATTAAGGAATTTTTATCTTTTGATGAATTAAATATAATATTCTGATACAGTCTAGACTCAATAGCATTATTTTTGATCAGTGGATGTACTATGAATCTCTGCATCTTATCCATACTTTCGTCTTTTTTATTGCTAAGGTCTGACATATGACAAATGTATTTATTAAAAATAATATATAGTAATAATTACTTTAATTATTTTTGTTTTATATTATATTAATTTATTATCTAGTAATATAAGAAATATTTAATATTTTCACAATTATAAAAAAGCAGAAATAGCATGCTTTACTAGAGTTATCAATAATATCTTCTATTAGTAATAGATTCCTAACAAAGAATCATTTTATTATAATTTATAATATTTAATTATATATTTTTTAACGCCTGTTTTCGTCTAATACTAGTATTAATTTCACTTGTTCCTGATGATATAATTTCTATTAGTTTTGCATTTCTATTGTTCGGTTTAGTTCTTAGTAAACGTCCAAGTCTTTGAATAAATTCTCTTTTGCTTCCAGTCCCACTGACTATTATTCCTAATTCTGCTTCAGGAACATCAACTCCCTCATCTAAAACTTTTGAAGTTACTAATACCCGGTATCTTCCATCTCTAAAACCATTTAATGCATCTTCTCTTTCTTGTTTACTAGATTTATGTGTTATAAAAGGAATTAGAAATTCATTAGAAATTAAATAAACTAGTTTATTATGTTGTGTAAATATAATTGTTCTCATATTAGGATTTTCAATAAGAATTTTACGCAGTTCTTCAATTTTAGATTGACTATTTAGTGCAATATCTAAAGCTTTATTCCTTGCTAGTAATGCATTTCGAGCATACACGTTTTTACCTGATATCATAATTAATCTTTGAAATCCATTTTTACCATATTTAATTCCTAGTTCCTGTAAATAAGACAAATATTGATCGTAATTTTTGTGATATTCTATCTCCTCTTCAGGTAACAACTTAACATATCTTTTCTCAACTATAAAAGATGCGATATGTTTCTCCTTGGTTAACTCATTAACAGACGACTGATATACTATGCCTCCAACTAATCTAGGAAAATCTAAATGAAGATTATCTTCGCGTTCATATGTTGCTGTCAAACCTAATCTATAGGGGGATATAACCTGTTCTGCAATCGTTCTGTATCCTGGTGCAGCTAAATGATGTACCTCATCAAATATTACAAAAGCAAATTTGTTTCCTATAAAAGATGAGCGAATAAATGCTGAATCATATGTGGAAACAGTGATACCAGTGATATTAGATATTCCTTTACCAATATTTCCAATTTCTATTTTTTTAAAATATTTTGATAAAAATTTTGTCCATTGCTCCATAAGATCTAAGGTTGGAACTACGATCAATGTAGAAGAGTTTATTATTTCGATTAATTTGATCGCTATGATAGTTTTTCCCGAACCTGTAGGTAATATTATACATCCTTTCTTACCTGCACTAATCCAATTTTCAATTGCTTTTTTTTGATAGGATCGTAATGATAAATGTGTGTTTTCAATTTTCAAATTTGGCAGTGGAATTAAATCCATAACATTATTCTCATATTGAATACCGCTATTTTGCAAATATGTAATAATATCTTGATAATGGAATGCTTGTGCTCGCAATTGATTTGTTCTAGGATCTATTAATGAATAGGGAATTTGATTTATTCCAGAAATAACAATAGAACCCTTATCATAGTAAAGGTTTACTTTAGTATTTATAGTCAATTAATATATTATACAATTATCTCTTAAAAAGAAATCATATTCAAATACAAATATCTTGAATTTATATAATAATTTAATATGTAGATCGTTTTCTCCATGCAAAAATCATAAAAACGAATGGAATTAAGAGTATGGCAGTAGCAATAAGAACAGGCTGCATTATAACATTATCGACTGGAATTCCAACAGCATAAAAATAAGGAAATGGATATAAACCCGAAACAAAAAACCACATCGCTACAACCATAAGAATATAGGGTCCATTTCTTCTTAAAAATCCTGGAGGTTTTTTATTGGAAATTGCACATCTTTTGCATTTATTATCAGATTGAATCAAACATGAAGTACATACCGTCTGATTACAATATGCGCAAATTACCTCACCAAATCTAGATCCACATATATAACACTGAATCAATAATAATAATAAATATAGTCATAATGACATATTTAATATTTGTTAGATGTCTTTATTACCCTCTACTAAAAATATATTTTACAAATAATTACTTATAGTTAAAAATCAAATTCCTTAAAAAAAATAAAAATTTTGTTTGAAATTCTTTTTTCCTTTTATGGTATAGATCTGCTGTATAATTTTCCTTCTAATGCTAGCTTGTACATTTCTGCAACGTATGGATTCTTTCCTGGTGTTTCAGCTCCAAGTTCAACT
>DASUZI010000249.1:0-2713 GCA_036376955.1 Nitrososphaeraceae archaeon | reverse complement strand
CTCCAAGTGGCCAGACCCAAGCACAAAGCCCAATACAATCAAAAAAGGATATAAAAATATCGTTAAAGAGAGAAGAAGTAAAAGTTACAAAAAAGCCATATGTTAAAGAGGAGGTTATAATAAAAAAGAAGGAGTTTACTGACAGTAAAGAAATAACAGGAGATGTTACATCTTAAAAATTGTGTACTTTTAGGTAGAGTATGGATTGGTAAACTGTAGAATAATACATTAACACTAACTATCTTATTTTTATTGTTATTACACATATAGTTTAACTAATTTTTAGTATTACTTTTTTACAATTTTTGATTATATAAATAAACTCCAGGATATATTCTAGATACAATAAGAAATTATTTTCAATCATTTTCATGTCACAGTACTAATGACTAGGTAGAGATGTATATTAAAAAAAATAGATTAATCAATTGATATAAAATCTAATATTATATTGTATGACTGTGTATCTAATTTTGTCACAAATATTTGAAATTATGTTTATACATTCCCTGGTTCAACAATCTGTTCAGTTATTATCTCCTCACTTATTTTACGTATTTCAGTCACTGGTTGTCTTTTCACGATTATTTCCTCTTTAACATATGGTTTTTTTGTAACTTTTACTTCTTCTCTCTTTAAAGGTATTTTGATTTCAGTTTTTGATTCTATTGGAGGTATATCTTCTTTTGTTGTACTGGTATCAGGACTATCTTTTGAATTGTTAACGGGTCTTCTTTCTATTCTTATTTCTTCATGCATTAGTTGAACTTGTTCAGTTTTAGTTTCAGTAACAGGTTTTTTAGTAATAATTACTTCATCAGTTACTTCTTTTTTTGTAACAACTAGCTCTTCTGACATAAGAGGGATAACAATATCATTATTTTTATTATCTATAGAAGTATAATCGGTAGAAAGATTATTATTTTCATCTTCTGCTGTGATTTTTGATTGATTGATATAAGATTCTTCTGCTATTTCTTCTTTTTCACTCACCAGTGATGAATTTCTTTTAGAGAATTTTCTTGCTTCTTCTTCATTTAATTTGAAATATACTCTATCCCCATCGTAACTTGCTATTAAATCCTTAGGCAAATCAAAAAATTCGATATTTAGAAATCCTTTTTTTGTTAGAATGGAAACTGAACCAACCTCCTGTATTTTACCAAAGTCTTCATGATTAATTCCTACTGCATCTTTTTTTATAATCTCATGCCAAGGTATATTTTTTGAATCAGAATCCATAATTATTTAACTTCAATATTATAATATATCAAATGATATAATAGTTTATTTCTGCTACTTGTTTTACTGAATGTGTTAAAATATCTGTTATAAACGCATTAAAAATATTTCAATTTTGTGTAGGAAGGTAGAACGTACCAAAGTTATATTATATACTATATTATGTATCTATTAGTAATGGAGTTGCCAAATTTTAATAAAAAAAGAGATTCCTCCACTTATGATAATGAAATAAAAAATATTAGTCATATTGAAACATCCAAAAACAAAGAAAATCCTATTATAATTTCACCCAAAAAGTCAAAAGAGTCAAGAATGACAATTAAACCGTCTATGATTCATCCAGAAGGATCATTCACCACTAAAGTAGATCATTTATTTGAATCAGTGAAAGAAAAGACATCTGACTACTTTGATAGGGTCAAGATAAAACAACATGACATTAATTCATTTGCATCAAAAACAGGCACAACAACTACATTACAGAAATCAAATCCAGTACCTAATCAACAGGAATTTATTATTCCAGTTCTAGAAGAAAAATATACCTTTTCTAAAGATACAGTATTAGAAGATATAAAAATAGAAAAAAAATGGATAACTCATAATGAAAAGATTCAGGTACCGGTATCATATGAAAAGTTATTTGTTAATGAAAAAGAGCTTGACTCATTTTCCAATGAAAATATTTTTACTCATATTAAAGATAAAATTTTAGATTTTGTATATGTTGAAGGAAGTGGTTCTGAAAACAAGGTTGAAAATGATTTAGATGAAGAGGCACCACATACTGAACAGCAATCTATGGATAAAAATCATCATACAAAAAATAAAAAGGAAATACATCATCACGTAATGGGCGAAAGAGTACCTTTATTTGATGATGAAAAAGGAAATTTAATTAATGAGAAAGATAATAATACTGTAGAAGCTGACAATACTCAAAAAGTAATTCCTTTGTATGCTGAAGAAATAGTAGTAACTAAGAGAAAGGTAAAAGTGGGAGAAATAGTAGTAACTAAGAGAAAGGTAACTGAAGTTAAGAAAATTGAATTAGACATAGTCAAAGAAAAAGTAATGGTTGATTATGCTAACGGTAGAAAAGAAAATATTACATAGTGACAAATTTGTTATTTTATCTAGATATCTTCGGTTATTTTGTGATAAAAATGTCAGCTGAAAAGTGCATTTTTATTTTAAATAACAAATAATACTTGCTAATACTGTATTAAATGTTATTGATAATACAATAATAAGATGATTTATAAAAATAAAGACGAGACAAAAAAAGAGTCAGAATGATAAGAGGAATATATTGAAGAAACACTCATAAATGTATCGGATAATATCAAGAAAAAATCAAAAAAAGAAGCTACTAAAATAGGAGATTCAGAACGTGAGTAAAGTATAGAAAAAATAATCGCTATCATAAAATTTTTGATTTATATTCTATACATTTTAGATATGATTG
>DASUZI010000248.1:0-21467 GCA_036376955.1 Nitrososphaeraceae archaeon | reverse complement strand
AGATGGCAACCTCATCACTAGTGAAGAATTTTTAGCATCTAAACCAGGAACTTTCCTATATATTGATGATAGCAAAAGCGGAGAGAATGGGCTCTTTGGAGCAGTAATAGTGAATCCAAAGAATAATGTTACTACAGGTCTGATAAAAGGTAAGATTCAAGAATTTCCTCTTAACAAGTTGGATAAGGATTTTATCATGTTCATGGTTGGTTCTACATTTTGGGGTATGGAAATTGATAATAAAAATAATTACAAACAAAGTCCATTGTGGACAAATCCAACTCTAACTGGAGTAGTAGACCAAAAAATACGTTTCCATATTTTAGGGATTGGTCATGCGGGTAATCCTACAGATCATCAGCATACATTTCATCTTCATGCACATAGATGGGTAGATCCTGGAACCAACAACATAATAGATGTAAAACAGATAATTCCAGGAAAAACTCATTCTTTTATAATTGATGTAGGAGATGGAGTGGGTCCAGGACACTGGCAATATCATTGTCATGTATTCGCACATATGGAAGCAGGTATGATGGGAGCATTTAATGTTGTATCAGGAGATCCAACTATAAATATACCAAGTGAAGCAGGTGCTTCACCATACAAGAACTTTGCAGCATTTGAACTTACTGATCAACCGGGTAAATGGTTTACTAATTTAGCTGGAGATATAACAAATACAGGAACAGAATCTCTTGCAGTAATTAACAAGACAGGTAGTGTCAATTTTATGATGTCTGATGTAAGTGGAGTACATACAGTTACAAGTTTTGTTTATCCCAAAGGAGCCATGAATATGCCTTTCGATGAGATAACAGCTTATGCTGGTGGAGGTATAGTAAAACTTGACCATCCTGGCCTTTACGTATTTGGTTGTAAATTACATCCATTTATGTTGGGTGCTGTTATAGCTGATGATCCTTCTACCGAAGGTCTAGATCTTGGAGATGAGATTACCTTGATAAATGGTATTACGGTACCTACTAGCAGTGACCTAGCCACAAGACTCTTAAAGGCATTCTTTACATTTACTGCTCCAAATAACTGGCAAAACTATACTTCATCGTCATCTTCCCCATCTTCCCCATCTTCCTCATCAAATCCATGGCATATTTCATATCCTGATGTCGATGTTAGGATAACCAATGGTACAGTAGTAAATCTAAAAGATACTTTAGAATCAAGGTATGGACAAAATATAACTTTAGATAAATTAAAGAAACCTGCTATTTCCGGAGTAGGTGAAGTTTGGATAGATACCCAATTTGAAAAGACAGCAACCAAGACAAAACCCGGTACTGCCAGTGCGGTCAACGCTACTACATGGGAGGTAACAAAAAAAGTTGCGCTGCCAGAGATAAATATGAACAATGCTCATAATATGTGGACTGATAAGGATCAAAATTTGATATATGCGACACAGTGGTTTGATAACAAGACATCTATATTTGATAGAAACACAGGTAAACTTGTAAAAAATATTGAAGTAGGACATGATCCTTCTCATGTAATGACAAGTACTAAGACAGATGAACTTATGATAGCATTACATGGAGAACAAGGAGTTGCTCTCCTTGGTCCAAAAGGCGAATCATTCAAAAAAGTTATACCGATGCAATTTCCCGGTCAAGATCCATCTCATCCACATGGACATTGGATGAGTGATCGTTACATGGTAACACCTGACGAGTTTACCGGTACTGCGACGATATACGACATGATGGAAGACAAAATTGCTGGAAAAGTAAAGACAGGTCATAGTCCTATTGCTGTAGGAATGACTCCCGATGGAAGTAAATCATATGTTGCAGACTTCTTTGATAGTACTGTAAGTGTAGTAGATACTGCCAAGGGTACATTGATCAAAACAATAAATCTGCTGGAAAATTATGATCCTATTTCTGGAAACGTTAGTGGACCAATAGGTTTCCTTCCAATCCAAACTCCAGTTAGTCCAGATGGGCAGTACTTGGTGACAGCTAACACAGGAAGTGGCACAATAACAATAATTGATACAGAAACTGATGAATTGGTCAAAGATTTATCATGTAGTGCAGGATGTCATGGAGTAAACTTTGGCGCAAAGAATGATGGAGGATATTATGCATATGTCTCTAGTTCATTTTCAAATGACCTAGTAATAGTTGATGGAGATCCCAACAATGATGGTGATCCAAGTGATGCAGAAATAGCAGGACGAATTAGTCTAATAGGTTCACCAGGAACTCAGGTAGATGACAAAGTTACTGCATTGCCAGGTACAGGAGGAATGGGTGTTCTTCCTATACCTATTGTTTACAATGGTTGGGTTCAGAATCTTCCTGAGGCATGGAAATCTTTGCTTACTGAAGAACAACAGAATCCAGGGGTACAATAGAGATAAATAAAGAATGGTAAAAAAAAGAAAATAATGAAAAAGTATATTGAGTAGGAATAGTAGTAAACCCAATACTATTCATATATCTTTTAAAATGTATCAGATTAAGCAGTTCAGAGATACAAATATTCATGCGCATTTTCTATCCTAAAATTTTTATGAACCCATACTTACATGATCTATTCTCAAAGTATCTGAATTGTTTCTAACTTGATTTAAACTATCTTTATTTTTAATCTTATAACTTTATCATTAAATGTTTTTATATAATTTATATTTAATTTAGTTACATAATAAATTTATCATGTTGGAGCAAACTCAAGTGGAGAAATCTTCGCATTTGGTCTACCGTAAGTAGATACCAATAACAAAAGTTGTAATTATTTTTGATGAAAGTACAAATAAATTCATTTTTCAGAAAGTTCAAAATTTAGGTTAATTTGTTCGATATCCAGCTGAAATAGACAAAAATAATTTAAGCCGTATTACCCATAGTTTAGTATCATTGTATTGTTAACATATTTTATTGATTGCCAATTAATTACCCAATATGTTATATTTCTTTATTGATATTTAGCAAACTTAGGTCAAAATATGGATTTAAATATTAGAATTATTTATATTTAACAATGATAAAAAATCTATTAAGTATATTTGTAGTATTAGCAGGATTAAGTATATTGACCTTGAGTATTATATCTATAATAGGAGTAACAGAATCCTACTCACAAACAGCTCAGACACAGGCAAAATCCCAGTCATCTAATACAATACACATAACAAAAGATGCGTCAAATTCTTATGTATTATCTTCAGGGTCCTCCCAAATCGGGACATTCGATACTACATATACTATAGCCGGAAGCGTTAACTCACTTAAAGAATCAAATGTATTGATAACATCAACAATCATCAAGGACTTGGATAAATCCCCTGTTATAGGATATGTTATAGCTCATAAAAGTAAATCAGACTCTAAATTGCAAACTTTAGCAAATCCATTTGCAGATAAGGGAATAATAAATGAAAAAATCAAAAGTGAAATTCAAACTTCACTAGGTTCATCTCAAAAATTAAAAACTACACAAGCAGAGATAAAATGTAATTTTGGCATGGAAATAAATGACTGGAAATGTAGTACTCATGGTCTACTAGGCTAACAATAATGATTAATCTTTTTTTATTTCTAAAATAGTTTATATTAAAATTGAATTAAAACTTAGTGCTTCAACTAATAAATAATTTGTTTCAAATGTGACAAAATAATGGCACAACAACAAAATAATAACAAAATATGCAATTGTCAATGTAACGATTTTTTAGTTTGGTAGAAGGACAAGTATTAGAGGAGAAATATACAATATGTCGATACTTTCAAAGATTATTACATTACGAATCCCTTCCAATATAATTTACCGAGCTTTAAAAGATACACGACTAGAATATCTTTTTCCTGAATTTTTTATAGGCATAGACAGAAAAGTTATAACTGATAAAATAAATAAGGAGATTCGTTATTATACGATAACTAAAGGAAAACAGATTGAAATTTTTGAAACATTCAAATTTAAAATTTCCAACAATAATGGAACAATTGTACTATATATTACAGAAACAAAAAGCATTGAAGAGAATAATATCGTATTTGAATCTATAGTACAGACACACGTGGCTAATATTTTATATTCGCTTTTGATGCTTGAAACAGGATATATCAATGGAGTATTATAAAAGAAAGAAATAGATAATTCAATATGAAAAAGGAAAGATAAAAATTACAAACTTTGATATGACATGATATATATAGTGAACGTGGTTGGTCACATTAATTGACACTGTTTGATTCGTTTTGGATTAAAACATACGCTAGTTTATCTATAATTGTAACTTTTTGTAGTTGTAGGTGTGATCTATTGCATATTTATAATCAACACCTTTTCTCTATTAATTATTAATATTTAGTTATCTACTAATCTTAATATTTAGAAAATGCTTCGAAGTAACTAATTATGATTTTCATATTTTCCAGATTCTTCTTATTCTTTAATTTAGGAATATTTTGTTGGCAATAATTTTAGTTTGTATTCATCCAATTTGTTTATTTGATAATTTTACAAAACATAATATCAATTAAGTGTATGAAACTACTAATAGAATGTGGTCACAGAGATTGAAACTATTTCGACAAAAATATTAATGCTAATATAAAATGTATTATTTATAGAAATTGAATAATGTTTAATACCATCCAAACTTATTAATAAAAAAAATAATTAACATTTAGCATTATTATATGTTTTTTTAATAAACAAATCTTTATACTTGGAAATAGTCAGAATAATTTATCGTAGAAAGATGATGATTGTTAATGGTTGAGCCGTTAGAACGTCCTCTTTCATCCTATATTCATACTCAATTTGTCACTGCAGATGAGAATTCTTCTGTCGCTGAAGCAGTTAAAATATTGCAACCTAAAAATGTAGAAATTATTCTAGTAACAGCTAATGGAAAATATGTTGGAATATTAACAGATAGTGATATTTTAGAAAAGGTTGTTATGAAAGGAGAAGATTCTGATTTAATAAATATCAAATCCATAATGACATCTCCAATAATAACACTGCCTAGTTCATCGACAGTTAGACAAGCAATTAAAGAAATGCATGCTCACAAAATAAAGCATCTCCCTGTTACCGACAGTACAGAGAATGATGAAGAAAAAAAAATTATTGGTACAGTAACACTAGAATATCTTGCCGAAGCAATTCGCATAGCAGTTATTGAGAAAACTTTTAGAAGTTATAGGAAAATTATAAGGGAACATTACAAACCAATTTTTGCAAATGTAGCTATTATAATGCAATTTACTGGACTACTAATGATTATACCTGCATTATTAGGCACCATTTGGGGGGAATGGCAATCTTCAATTGGGATTTACTTGGCATTTGTTGGAATGTCTTTAACAGGCTATATTATGAATACATTAGGAGAAAAAAGTCCGCTAAATCTAAAACAGTCCTCTATTGTTGTTGTCTTAAGTTTTGTATTGCTAAGCTTATTTGGAAGTTTACCTTATATGTATATCAATCCATTTTGGGATGGAATCGATTTCTTTTCTCTTTTTGCAAGTTCTTTTCTTGAAAGTACGTCAGGTTTTACAACTACAGGTCTTTCTACAATAATACATCCTGAAAATTTACCTGAAAGTTTCTCATTTTACCGCTCCTATACATTATGGGTTGGGGGATTAAGTTTTGTTTATTTAGTTATGGCTTTGTACTATCCAGAAACAAAATTAGCAGGGATGAGGCATTTATTGGGTGGAGGAATATTAAGATTCAAACAATTACTTTCTACAATAAGTGTAATTTTTGCAATATATACAGCAATTCTTATTTTATTATTTATAATTTTTGGACATATAAATATATTTGATTCAATATCTTTATCTTTTGCTACTCTTTCTAGTGGAGGATTTGTACCTACATCTACAATTCTTAATTCAGTAAATTCAAGTACATTGATTATAATTATGGGTGGAATGATAATTGCTGCATTACCTTTTGCGTTTCATTTTGGTATCTTTAGTAAAGAGATAGAGGCTACAAAAGAAATTAAAGAAATTCTAGTTTTTATAATTCTTATTACTATATGCATTGTTTTATTTTTATTTATCGAATCTTCTTTTTCGAAAAATGAATGGCTTTCTTCTGTGTTTCATGTTATTAGCGCATCAACGACCACTGGATTTCAATTTATAGATTTATCTCATATATCAACTTCTGGTAAAATATTACTTATTGTATTAATGCTAATTGGAGGAACAGCTTTTTCGACCGCTGGAGGGATAAAAATAGCAAGAATAATACTAATTTTTCACAAGCTAATTAATTATAAACAAAATACAACTACATTTCATGACAAAAATCATAATCATAATAATAGTCAACCTACTTTTATTTCGTCAACTGCGATTCAATTTCGAAAAAGAATCAAACCATTTTACAAATCAAATTATAAAGCTAAAAAATTACAAAAAAACAATGATACACTATCAATGAGTATGGTATTTTTAGATAAATATAAATATCATATTCTTTCTGATAAAGCATTTAGAGAAGCAGTATTTGTTGTTGTGCTATTCATTTTATTTACAATGATAACCGCAATATGTGTCTATTATTTAAATATTAATACTAAGAATATTAATTTTATTAATGTAATTTTTGAAACCGCTTCTACCATTTCCAATACTGGATTATCAGCAGGTATAACTACTATGCACTTAGACTCATTCTCAAAATTGATATTGTCTTTTAATATGATAATGGGTAGATTTGAAATAATAGCTATACTCTATATTTTCATTTCAAAGTTGAGGGTATAATAGACATGACAATAGAAAATTTATGATATCTGTTTTTTACATAATTGATTAATTTGTATTTTTGAGATTTAATTTATCAATAGGTCCAATGAACTATCAAATTATTTTTCCAAAGACAGCTACTTCTTTCCTCGAAGCATATTCAGCATTTAAACTATATTATATCTATTATATAGTTTAAATATAGAGATGAAATTGATAACTTTTTAGATATAAGAATAAAGTTTTTATGAAATTGAAAGTTTATTAAATAATCTGGAATGTTTGAAGTTTCTAATCATATAATTGCGAAAACAAGCCTAGAATAAAAATCATTGAATGTAGATCATCATTTGCGATTATAAGAATATAATTTCTACATTTGTTACCTAATGGTTAAAATTATTTTGATATTTGAAAAATCTTACCATTCTTTGACTGCCCATCAACTACATAAATTTTACCATCGTATGGATTTATTTCTATATCAGTAATTATACCAAAATTTCTTCCTAAAGTAACTGGTTCTAATTCTTCGTCAACATCTGCCATTTTATCTCCCAATTGTTCTGATGACAGATCTAATCCTGTCCTCGTTTCATTTAAATTAAAGTGAAATATTCGACCTTGTTTTACTGAGCCTACCAAGAGATCATTTTCGTATTCTTCACCAAAAATTTTTGAATCTATAAACGTAATTGCTGTTGGAGCCACAGTATCTACCCATGTAAATACAGGTTCATAATACGTTCCTTTTCCATCAAAAAGAATTAACTTGTTTTTATCAAATTCTTTATTTTTGAAATTTTCATATTCTGCAGATAATCCCAAAACCTGTCGCCAACCACCATTGAATCCTGGTAAAATTACATTAATTTCATCTCCATAGTTAGACCCATTTTCTGTTTCCCACAAAATACCGGTTACTGGATCAAAACCAATGCCAAAACTATTTCGTATCCCATATCCATAATAGAAATTTAAAAGGCCAGAATCTCCCAATGAAAAACTATCATTATCCAAAACGGGGGTACCATCTATAGTTAAACGTAGTACGCCTCCACGCCCATCAGGTACTTTACTATCTTCAATATTTTGGGCTAGAGTCATGTAGCCTAGATTGCCTTCACGATTAACGTCTCCTACTACAATGTACAAATTTTTGTCTGGTCCTAAATCTAAAACTCCACCATTATGTGATGGTCCTGGTAAAAAAGGTAAATCTAACAGCAGTTTTGGGTTGACTAATTTTCCATCAATGAAATCAAATTTGTATAGTCTATTTCCCAAGATATCACCATTATCAATATCCTTTGTCTCTGTATAAAACAAAAATACTTTTATTCCATTATTCAGATTATTTTCTCTAGATCCGTCATTAGCAACGTTAGATTGTTTTGTATTCAATATAGCTATTCCTAATAATCCGCGCTCGCTTTCTGAAGCAACATTTACATCCAAAACTGGTTCATTTAAAACTTCCCCATTAAGTATTCTTTTAACCTGTCCTGTATTCTTTTCAATTACTAAAATATCATTTACACCTAGAAAATCTATACCTGTTGGAAATTGTAGTCCATCTATAAGTTGTGTTATTCGTAAATTTTGGTCATAGACAATTGGTGGTTCTTTCTCAACCCCAAATGCATTATCAGAGAGATTATTTTGTAAAGTAGTAAGAGTAAAAACTAAGGAGATGACAATTCCAAATATAAGATAATTACAATAAGAATAGTTATTTATATTCAATCTAATACATAAAATAATAAAATTTGTGATTTAAAAATGTTGGTTTAATTCTTTCGAATTGGAATACATCTTAATGGGGAAACCTAATTCGAATATGGTATTATACAAATAATAAAAAAAGTTTAATTTTAGACATATAGTTTTATTGTTTTTTTATATAACTATACTGAAATTCAAAAAATTTTAATTAATGAATATAAATGTATTTTTGTAGATACATATTCTTAATAATAATCCAATCATTCACTCAAAGTATACAATTCTTTTGTCTTTTTATCTGATGATTTAAAAATAGCATTAACCAGGCACGGCTTTAACATCCTAGATTTGTGCCAAACCTCCATCAACGAACAATTCAATACCTGTGACATAACTGCTCTCACCCGATGCAAGAAACGAGACTGCTTTTGCAACTTCGTCTGGACTACCCATTCTCTTCATAGGTACTGCGTTCACGATGTTTTTCTTGAACAACTCGCTCTGTTCCTCATTCTGCGTTATGCTACTAAAGATCGGCGTATCGATCGGTCCAGGACTGATGGCGTTTACCCGAATCTTTCTCTCTTTCAGATCGACAGTCCACGTTCGCGCAAAGGAACGTACTGCAGCCTTGGTCGCACTGTAAACACTAGACCCCCCAACTCCTTTGGAGCTACCTATCGAAGCATTCAAAATGATCGATCCACCATCCTCTAAAATAAGAAGTGCTTTTTGGACCGTAAACAAAAGTCCTTTCACATTTATGCGAAATATTTTATCAAAGTGTTCCTCAGGAATTTCTCCCAATGGTGCAAATTGTGCAATACCAGCGTTGGCAAATAGTATGTCTAGATGGCCTTTCTGCTCCTTCACTACATCGAACAACCGATCTAAATCTGCCAGATTCGATACATCGCCCTGAATACCAATGACGTTTTTACCGATCTCTGATACGCCTGCATCTATCTCATTTTGACGCCGACCAAAAATGAATACATTTGCACCCTCAGAGACAAAACTCTTTGCAGTAGCAAGGCCAATGCCACTATTTCCTCCCGTAATGACTGCAATTTTCCCGTCCAGTTTACTTCCCATTTTAAAACTCACTTATAGTTATTAGATATAATAAAGTAATTATATAAATTAATAGGTAGCAAAATAGTTATTCAGTGAATTGATGGTAAGTGATAGAAGAATAAATGTTATTTACTCACAAAAAATATTCGTCATTCTCCGTTTTGACTCAATATCCAAATTATGTTATATTTCGATTTACTGCAAAATATATATTTTAAATGGATAAATTTACAGATTTATAAAATTTAACTAATACTATTTTCTTGTACTCATTATCTTAATGGATTCTTAGAATAATAAATATAGAGACAATTTTTATTGTGTCCTTCTTTTAAAATAATTTTTGTCAAATCATTATTAATTAAATACTTATAAACTATATAACATTAGGTCTAACTAAAGTTACAGTTAGTAATACTGCACAAGGATGTGAAACAAATTTATCCATTTCCGGTACTTTTTTAGTAAAATACGCATTGGAAGTATCAAGTTGATTATAAGAATTAATTTATATTAGATATCATCTGACAAGCAATGTCTTGATAGTAAATTCCTAATGCTTTCCTGACAAAAATTATTTCAAGACCAATATTCGAACAAGAAAAGCCGTTGCTTAATATTTAAAATAATTTCTAGTTTTATTATTTATCTATTCTAATTCTTTCATATTTGAAACTAATTTAGGTTAGAAAAGGTTATTTCAATCAGAAAATTAAAATTTTATATAAAATGATATTGATAAATAATTGAAAACTAATAAATGACAGTTTTGAAAATTTCGCAAATAGAAATTAATGAAGAAAAGCACGAATGGTGGTTTGTCGAACCGTATGATGACGTCTTTCAAGAATATGATAGTATCGATGGTTATCCTGTTCACATAATAAATAAAGTAGAAGAAATAATTTCAAAAAAAATTGGAAATAAGAACGTAAAAGTGACTGTATTTTCATATAAAGATGTTATAGGTAGTTATGATATATTAGATTAATTTTGATATACTTTTGAAATATTTTAGCAATTTTCTTGTTTAAACATTTTCTATAATTAGAAAAATCTATAAGAATGAATTAGACTTCTATGAATGCTAAATATAGTCAAGAGATTATCAAGAAGAAAAATAATTTGGGATTAAATAACAGCAAGTTAACTTCTACTACTGATAGGGAGATATTCTAATTAGTGTAGAATATATTACTTACAAGATGGAGGCTGGTCATGAAATCAGGTATAATGAATGTAAGAAATGTAATGAACAAAAGTCTCATTACTGTCAAAAAAACGATACTATAAGATTGGCTATAAAGAAGATGGTACATGGTGAATTTGGTGCGGTTGTTATCACTGAAAATGGTAAACCAATAGGGATCTTAACTGAGAGAGACATCTTAAAATCCATAGGTAATGAAATGATGGAACCAGAAAATAAGGTAGAGATCATAATGAGTACTCCTTTGATAGCTGTAAATTCATCTGCAAGTCTTGGTGAGGCAGCAGAGGTTATGCTTACAAACAATATTCGCAGGTTGATGATAAAGGAGAACGATGAATACGTTGGAATAATTTCACAACGCGAACTTCAGAGATTTATAACAGAATCAAAATAGATTAAATGCTTGAACTGTGATGTTATAACAGAGATTCTGTGAGAAACTAAACATTGCATAATATGTGAGATTGAAAAGTTTCCAATATTTTATAACTAATTAGAATAAAGAGAATATATAAATATTTCAAATAATAAATTACCTTCCAAAAATATGTTGTAATTTACATATTTTTATAATCCAATATCAGTGTTTCTCTGTTCACCAGAAGTTACATCATTAAATGTGTCTTTCAATAGACAAATAAAATAATTATTTATAGAATAGTAATCTGTGGTTATGCTTTAAGAGTGAGGGTATTAAAATGACAAAAATATAATATGGATTTGACTACAAATATTTTGCATATTTTCAGCTCAAAAAATAAGATTAATTATTTTAATTTATCATGCTTTATAGTTTTATGGCTCCGCTGGATAGCCTGCCAATACCTGCTCCATCGGGATCACTGTAAACTCTGTTTGGTTGGTTGCTGCTAACATTTCCATTACACCTTGTTTTTGTTTTAAACTATATTTTGGTTCTATAATTCCAACATTCTGGGCATATTTGTCATAAGAAGAAATCATCTTTTTAAGTATATCTGAATGTTCTTTAGATAAATCAGTTGCTTCGCGAATATCTTGTTTTATGTTGAATAGCTTCCAATGTCCATCCCCTATTGGAAATATATTTTTACGTGCCTTCCAGTCTCCCATGAATACAGCACTGTTACCAAACATCTCTGAAGATATTATTTCATCATCCATGTGTATCTTTTCAACAGTACCTTCTAAGAGTGGTTTTATAGATTTTCCCATCATTGGACTGATTTGTTTTCCTTTAAACTCTGAACCAGGATGTGTAGTATTTGAATAATCAAGAAATGTTGGAGTCATATCGCTGACATGAACGAATTCATTTACAATATCAAGTTCAGTAGTATTTGTTGCATTTGGTTCCTTTATTACAAATGGTGGTTTAATACCTCCATTGAACATAGTTGATTTAACTCCAGAATATGGGGTATTTGACATGACAGCTCCCTGCCAGCCGTATCCCCAATAGGAGTCTTTGCCACCAATGGCATCAAAACTTTCGTTAAAGCCTCCTGCTTTAAATTCTTCTAACTCTTTCTCACTGGCACCCTCTAAAGATGCAATTATCACTGGAGAATCAGATGGTTCACTACCACCGTTGTCTGAAGTGAACATAATTAGCGTATTATCATATTGACCTATGTTTTTGAGGAATTGGATCATCTTTCCTATGTTATAGTCCATGTCCTCTATCATGCCTGCATGTGCTGCAAATATCTGGGATCTTTGTTTTTGTTCATCTTTGGGTAATGCGTTCCAATCTGAAAAAGTTGGAAAACTTTGGGGTAACGACATGTTAGCAGGCCATATTCCAAGTTCTTTTTGTTTTTCGAATCTTTGATCTCTAATCTTTTCCCATCCGCCATCGTAAACTCCCTCATATTTCTTTACGTATTCCTCTGGAGCCTGGAATGGTGTATGTGCTACCTGAAATGCAAGATATCCGAAAAATGGCTTGTTATTCTCTTTTGATTTCTTGATAAAATTGATCATTTTATCTGTATAGAATTCATTTGAAAACTGAGTACCATTTGGTTTTTCAACTATTATCCCGTTATCTATGAAAGTAGCAACTCCCCCAGGGTAGTATGGTCCATATGTGAAATGGTTGGCTCCAGATTCAAGTAAGGTAAAACTCTGATCAAATCCTCTGTCGGCTGGTCCAGTGCCGTTATGATATCCTTTTCCTGAAAGATGCCATTTACCTGAAAGTAAAGTATCATATCCAGCGTCTGTAAGTAGTTCTGCAATAGTGACAACCCTATCAGTAATAAAAGTCTCATAGCCTGTTTTATTCACCTGATTCGGCGCAATGTTTTCAAACATAGTACCAATACCAGCTATATGATTATCAACACCAGTAAGAAAAGTACTTCTTGCTGGAGAACATACTGGATGTGTATAATAATTGGTCAAGATTTTTCCTTCTCTTCCCAATTGATCTAAATTAGGAGTAGAAATCTCACTACCAAATACACCTAGATCAGAAAAACCAAAATCATCTCCCATTATTACCAATATGTTTGGTCTGCTGTTATCAGCCTTGATATTATCATTCTGTCCAAAAATACTAGGTATAATGTAAAATGATGATACCAGAAATACTATTAAAATAGATACAATATACGCATTCTTGAATTTTTCCATGTTAAAATTCTCGAATGAAGATAGGATATAAACTTTATTTAAAAAGTTCAATTTTCAGTTTTATTTTTGCATATTCTTTTACTTGATAAACAAGAATAATAATACTTATTTTTATTTGATAAATTTTGGAGTTTGCCAAATTTCATAGTCAAATACCATTATTGTGATTATAAATCTATTTATAAATTAGTCTTAAACAGATAAAGATAATTGGTTCCAATTTGTTATCTTTTTTTTATCAAGGTCTAACTATAACTTGGAACTTTAGTATTAAGAAATTTTCAAACTTGATCTTTTTTATTATCTTAAATGATTTATGTTTCCCATTCAAGTTGCTAAATGTAATTACAACTATTAAATTATAATTTGATGATATTAAGTAACAATTACATTTCATTTATTCAAAAAATTTGTATCAGATATCTCATTCTTAATATTAAGAAATATTTTGAATTGTTCCTATCGCTCAATAGTTTTTCAATAGTATTTACCCTCTTCTTCTTTATAAAATACAATAGCAAATATAAACATATCAATAAAAAGGATTCAGTAGTTTCTGTTCTGATAATGCTATTAAAAATAGATTTTAATTATTAAACTAGAATTAAGTAATAAAATGTTACTTTACTCATTTTTTAAGATTGAACTTTATAACAATAATTCTTGGTATATGAAAAGAACTAAGTTAGTTTCGTTGTTGTATTAATTCTATTTCTATTTAATTAGTCATTTAATCATTATTATATAAAAAGTAGTAATTAAATAATCTAATCAAATTGTATTTCACAATTTAAAATAATAAAAAAATATTTATTGTTTAGAAGATTCTTCTATTTTCTTGAGGAAGTTAAAGTAGTTTTGAATTGATTCATTATAGTATTTTTGTGCAATTTCTATTGATTTGTTAAAAGTTTCTGTAGATCCCAATACAGCGTCATTTATTCTGTTTGTAGTAGTAACTGTATTGTCTGTAATAGTTTGGTTGGTCTTGTTATAAACATCTGTATATCTTTGTCGTGATGTAGAATTATTACTATAAGATTTAGATGCAACGTCTAAAAATCTTGATATTACTGATTGGTAAGTTTCAAGAAGATTCTTTTGTAATTCTACAAAGTTGCTTGTTATTGATTGGAATGTGTTAATTGTTTGTTGTTGGTACTTGGCTGTAGGGTCGATACTTTTCTCAATTATTTCATTACTTGTCTTTTGATATTCATTGATATTCTGATTGAATTTATCTGTTGCATTTGAAATCTGTTGTTTTTGTTGGTCTAGAAGTTTCTTTGTTTCATCATTTATATTACTATTTTGTTTTTTATTTTCTTCTTCTGTGTTTGACATATTAGTAATTAATTACATGTATCCAATTTATAAGTAATATTAAATTAAAAAAAGCAATACTTAATTTATTGTCTAGATATATTTTGATTATTAGTTAAATTTTTCTTATTTTTTTAAAAATTATGTATAATCATTTCTAAATCTTCCATATATCAAATAAATGTATCTTTCGCATCAATTATGGTAAACCTAAGTTAATTTATGTTTATAAGTCTTAACAATACATTCAATAATTTTAAGATTTTAGGATAAATTTATCTATAACAGTGAGTATTGTAAGTTATGCAAAATATGATTGGAATGCTTGCACAATCGTTTGGCATAGATCCAAATGTAGCAAGTATGGCAGTGAATGGTGCAACAAAAATGTTTCTTCAAAAATCTACTCCCAAGGCTGCTTCAGGTCTTCTATCTGCTTTACCCAAGGATATTACTGACCAATTTGGTGACAATGATAAACAAAAATTCAAAACAACACAAGATAATGTAAATCGTTACGATTTGCTGAAACAATTGTCAGAAATAACGGGTATTAAAGATATTGACAAGTTAGACAGTTTTGCTGATGTTATTTTGGATAGTCTCAAACAAAATACTAGAATTGATATGAGTGATGGTATAGACAAGGAAGAATTGTTACAAGGATTAAAAGATCTCTCGAGACAACAACAATCTAGTCAATTCTAATTATTTTCGAGTCATTTAATCATTGAAGTTTTTTTTAAAATTATTGTTGTAGTCACGAATAATACGTGATTCGTATAATTAAAAATTAGTTTAAGTCACATATTGTTACTAACGTTAATTAGTGCTTGTAACAAATAAAGGCAAAATTACAAACATTGATAATTTCAATTTTGTATCATATTTTAATCAAAAGTGAGGACTGTTGATTAAAGAATTGAATAGATACCTTACTTTGCACTGGGTAATGTAAAGGTAAAGATGGCTCCATTTTCATTTGAGTTATTTTCAGCCCATATTCTACCTCCATGTGCTTCTACAATATTCTTACATATATATAGTCCCAAGCCAGTCCCAGTAGTAGAATCACTGGTTGTAAACTTTGTAAATAACTTAGATAATGTTTCGTTAGATATGCCTTCTCCAGTATCCTTGACACTCACTATAATTTGTCCTTCTATTTCTTTTTTGTCTACAATAACAAATACTGTTTGATTGCTGTGGATAGTAAATTTTAAAGCATTATCTAAAAGATTTCGGATTACTTGTGATATTCTATCTCTATCAGCTTCGAGAAAAATATCTGTTTTATGTTTGAAATAATAGACTAATTCTACTTTTACCTTGTTTTTCTGTTTATTTACATAATCCTTTAGCACTTCAGATATGAGAATATTCAGATTAAAAAATTTTTTATTAAGGTTTAATGATCGACTTTCTATTTTTGTTATATCCAACAAATTATCAGAAAGTCGTTTTAGTCTTTTTGCATTTCTCAAAATAATCTCTAATAGTTCGCGTTGTGTTTCATCTTTAATCTTATAATAAATAATATCTGTCAACATAAGTATAGGTTGTATGGGAGTTCTTAATTCATGTGCAGCTATATTAATAAATTTATCCTTTATCTTTTCAGACTCCTTTACCTTTTCATATTGAATAGTAATTAATTCATTGCTCTCTCTTAATCTAACATTATATTGTATAGTTGACAATGCAAGTCCAATAATATTGATAAAATACCCTGTATCTTTTAAAACATGAGCAAAATTGTGTGCTGTATCAAAGGATTGTGCAGAATATGACATTATTATTTGTCCAAAGATATTAAATATAATTGAAACAACTAAGCTTGTAAAGAAAATATCTTGATTTGTATAAATTTTGTTTTTATAAAAATAATATAACGAAATTAAAAATAACGCTAACGGAACAAGTTCGTATGGTCTATGGACAGGGATATAATCAATAACAGAATAAGGAAAAATAACAAAGAGTGAGCTAATAGTTACCACAGAGGAAAATAAAGTAACTATTATTAGATAAAACAAGAATAATATTGATAACTTATAATTTCCATTATTTTTCTCTGAAGATATATGTTGTTGTGTGCTTGATTTAACAGGTAAAAAAGAACTATATCTAACAATTGCTATAGCTAACATTGCACTAAGAAATATTCTGCCAGCAAACCAGGTCTGTGGGATAAAATATTTTAAGAATAATATATCGTTCATATTAAGAAGGGAAACCGTAGCATGTAACAAATCAATCAAAGCATTAACTAGAAAACCAATACCAATAAAGAGACTAAATTTGTCATTTAACGTTAGTGCCCTAGAAACATAATAAAAAGCAAGTATTCCAGCAAAAATCGTTCCAAATAATTCAAAATAGAAATGATCTCTGGGAGAGGTTATCCATAAAGATAGATTAGTAGAAACTAGAGCAATTAGTGAAAGAATAATTGAAGTTAGTATAATATATTTGAATATATGAAGTGTCTCTTTATTAGTCTTTAAAAGAAAATTTAGTGGCAATAGATTAATCTGCTTCTCCTTTTTATCTTTTTATTATATTTTATATATAAAGAAGAAAATGGACGTAAAATTTTTTTTTCAATATCTGGTATTTTTGTTGATCTATCAAATCAATAAAGTCAACACATCTCTCTATCGAGTCGCCTGAATATCTAATTCCTTTAGAAGAAAAAGATTTCAATACTGAAAACTTCCGTCATTCTTTAAGAAAGTAAGAATATTCATAAAGGAATATCAACTAAATATGAATGAAAATATATAATATTCTGTTCCATTTAATTAATTGAATCACCATAATATTAAAAGAGATTGGTCAAAAAAGTCATATTCATTCCTTTTGAAAAAAATCTAATCTTATATGATATTACAATGTAAATCAAATTCACAATTGTCATTGTTGGAATGGTAAGAGATGATTATGGTAGAATGAAAATTGGGATAATATTTTATACTAACACTATAACATTAATTTTTCGGCGCCGAAATTTTTTTATCACGGCGTTCTTCAATTACTAATATGGTAAAATGATGATAAAAATCTTAAATTGTATGAGAACTTTATGATTTTATAGTTTAAGAAGAGGATAGAAAATAAAAATAACAGGATATTGATATTATCATGATAATAATAAATACTGCTACAAATTTATTATATCTTTCCATACACCAAATTGTTTAATACTCATTATCAGCAAGTATTATTAACATGAGGGAAGTTACTCAATATACTCTGCTTGTTGCAATTCTAGCCATCCTTATCTATATTGCTGTAGTTAGTACTGGATCGATAGCGACAACTAACCAAAATAAAAATTCACTATCTGAAATACAAGATGCTAATTTAGCCGAGTATCAACTAGTATCAGGTAATTTGGATTATGTTCATACGGCAGACATGAATAGAGCCACTCAGACAATACTATTAAATGGAATTACTCTCAATTCTAGTGAGTTTATTATAATGTATGATTCAACACCTTATGCAAGTAAAGGACATATTGCATTAAATTTACCCTGTGATTCTAACGATCCACAAGATCGACTTTTAGATGTTCTTATAGGAAGAGCTCCTGATCTGAATACAATGGCTCTGGGATATATTCCACAATTGTCATCTCCTCCAGACATGTGTGTTTATCATGGTCAATTTGGATTTGGAGATCCTGTAACTGATGTTGTTCTAAAATCTGTATCAGAAGATCCTATAACATTAAGAGGTCCACATTCAGTGGCAATAGTAACACATGAATCGTACATACCAGAACAAGCATCTTATATGCAGAAAGAAATGCAAAAAGAACATAACATGACTGGCTCTTAATATTTATTTTTTATTCTATATTTTTTATCTACAAGACTCTTATAATATTATTTGAAAAGATTCGTTTTTGATGTTTACACGTAGGGGTTCCATGATCGAGATTTTGAAGTATCAATATAATGGATAGCTCACCATAGGTGCGGTTCTAAAATCTCGCTTTGATCTAAATATTTAATTTTATTGGCAAATATAGTAATTATAATATATTCTCATAATATTCCATCTTATTAAGCCATCTCTTTTGGTAGATATGTCTAATTATTCTTAAAAATAAACAATCTTTGAAAAAACTAGCGATCTCGTATTATAGAGTGATTATGAAGTAAAAATGGAATGAAGGGTTTCAAATTTTCCTGTCTTACTTATATATAACAAATGTATGCTAAAAAAGATTTCAACTTTAATAATGAAAATGATTACTAAAATTAAAATAATTCTAACGTATATATTGTACTTATTATATTTGTGGTAACTTTTGATAAGTATATAGATAAAGAAATTGTGAAAACAAAGTAGATATTTGTATAACAAATGGTAAATTAAAAGGAGAAAAAATTTTTATACAAAAATAAATGAATATAGTAAATTCTTGGGGTTCGTCCACAATTAGTAAGATCTTTTTTCAGAGATATGAGAACTAGATCATCGATATATTAATAACATAGGACCAGTCTTAAATTGCCAAACAACTATACTTATCACGCGATATATTCTATATAACTATCTCAGACTTCATTAATTTTATATCCTTTGAAAATAATAGTCTGATGATTATCGATGAAGAGGCAAATTACGGTAGGGGAGTATTTGATTAAACAATTGTATGATAACAACGTAAAACATATTTTTGGAATTCCAGGAGATTATATTCTGGGTTTTTATGATCTTTTAGCTAAAAGTAAAATACAGGTAGTAACAACTTGTGATGAACAAGGAGCAGGTTTCGCAGCCGATGCATATGCCAGAATTCAGGGACTAGGTGCAGTCTGTATAACATATTGTGTGGGAGGTCTAAAAATTCTTAACACTGTAGCTGAAGCATTTGCTGAAAAATCCCCGGTTATTGTAATTAGCGGAGCTCCAGGTGTAAATGAAAGAAAACAATCTCCAATGCTTCATCACATAGTAAATGACTTTGATACCCAGCATAGAATTTTCAAGCAAGTTACAGTTGCAACAGCAGTATTAAACGATACAAGTACTATTGTTTCGGATATAAATAGAGTTATATCCTCTGTATTTAGATACAAAATCCCAGGATATATAGAATTACCACGAGATATGGTGAATAAAAAAATAATAGCCCCAAATTCCTGCAAAATTTCCAACGTTTTCTCCAACAAAAAAGCCCTCCAAGAAGCCCTACAAGAGACTGCTCAGATGATAAAATCATCCTCAAAACCTGTCATTGTTGCAGGTGTAGAAATTCAACGTCATGGAATACAAGAATTGCTTTTAAAAATACTTGAAAAAACAGGAATCCCAGTAGTTTCCACACCATTAAGTAAATCGGTCATAAGTGAAAATCATCCATTATATCTTGGCGTTTACGAAGGTTCGATGGGTTTTCAGAATGTAAGACAATATGTGGAATCAAGTGATTGTGTTATTTTGATTGGTTCATTTATGACAGATGTTGATTTTGGAAATTCACCTACTCCTGTAGACCAAGGAAAAACCATAAACATAACAAGTTCAAGGTTTTTAATAAAACATCATAGTTACGAAGATGTCGAATTAACCGAATTTCTCAAAGCACTTTGTGAATCTAACTTAATTAAAAGACATCTTATTGATAGTAAAATATTTGAATCACATATACAAGGGAAGAAAAGTTCGATCAATAAAGTTTCAAATAGAAAGATCAATGTAAATTTACTTTTTCAGATTATTAATGATTATATCAATGAAAATAACATGATAATTGCAGATGTAGGGGATTCATTATTTGGGGGCTTGGATTTATTCATCCATAAAGGAACTGAATTTCTATCTCCAGCGTTTTATCTATCGATGGGATTTGCTATCCCTGCAGCAGTAGGTGCCCAGCTAGCAAATCCAGATGTAAGGCCAATAGTTTTAGTCGGTGATGGTGCATTTCAGATGACTGGTATTGAACTTTCTACTATTGCTAAACAAAAATTGAACCCCATAGTGATATTGCTAAATAATGATGGATACAGGACAGAGAGAACAATGCTAGACGGGCCTTTTAATAACATTTCTCAATGGAATTATACTAAGATCATTGATCTTTTGGGTAGGGGTAAAAGTTTTAAAGTGAAAACTACAGACGAATTTTATAGAGCTCTTGCGAAAGCAGAACAAAATCCCGAATATACATTGATAGAAGTTAAATTGAATAGGTTTGATGGTTCAAGTGCTTTAAAGAGAATGACAGAAACGTTTGGTAAAAAAGTTTGATGAGAATATTTTCTATGTTTGATATGAAACTGCTAATGTAAATAGTAAGAAAACTACAATTTTTTATTTTAATATTTTACAGATTTAAATAAAATATTAATTAAGATATTATGATATGGTGGGATGGATAAAATTAAATAAACAAAATCATGATGCTAACATTAGAAGATGTAATCAGTTATTATGTTCCTAGAAGAGATATATATGATTATCCTAGTATTATTTTTATTAGGATTAAAGTTATAATATACACATATCTAATATAACAATAATGATAATAGACCGTTACAGTTCTATTATTTTCTCAAAAATACAAGATTCAACTAAAATTTTTGGATCTTAGAGTAAATGTATTTTATTGAACCTTATGATCGGTAGATGAAACTAGTTTTCCATTTGTACCAGAATTTTATACTCAATTATCATAGAGTTTGTCCTTGTCTGAATCATTAAAAAATAATAGAAATCACGTAACTCAACAGACA
>DASUZI010000247.1:0-2358 GCA_036376955.1 Nitrososphaeraceae archaeon | reverse complement strand
ATTATATGTCTTATGATTAAATATCTTTGTGTGCTAAGATATTGTAATCCCTAAGGAAAAAGGAGGACAATTAAGCTTGCATTAGATCCAATCATCTCCCTTGAGTCAGTAGAGAATTATTTCATTAATTATATTCTCTACTGACTTTAATTTTAGATATAGTAGATATTCTGCATATATGCAAATATCGCATATTTGTATGCAATATTCATCTTTCTTTAATATTGAAAAATAAAGAATAATTTAACTCTAAAAGTTTTCCATTTGATGTTCTAGATGTGTATGAAAAAGGATTAATCTGGTTCGAGAAAACTTTGTCAATAGATCCATATAATGTTCAAGTATTGAAATTGAAAGGAGGTTCATTGCTAACTAGAAAGATAAAATGAAAAAATAAAGATTCTTAATGCAGCATTAAACGTAGATCCTAATAATAAAGAAGTATTAGAATTACTTCAAAAAACAATAATCTTACAACAAAACAATAACAGGTAAATTTTTTAATCTACAATATACTACATATTCTGGTTATCATAAAAAATTAATTAATTATTCTCATAAAGATCAGAAGTAATTTGATTTATTATATTCTTTATAATTGGATTATTGTCTTTTCTTTGTTCTTTTGGAATATCAATAACGTATTCATTCTTTATACCATATATTTGTGGAGACATTACAATAACTCTATCTCCTAGTAATACGGCCTCATTTATATTGTGAGTAACAAAAAGTATTGTTTTTCTATGTTTAGTATGTAGAGCCAAAAGTTCTTGATATAAAGATTTTTTTATTGTAATATCTAAAGCTGCAAATGGTTCATCCATAAGTAAAACTTTAGGATTTAATGATAAGGCTCGAGCAAGAGCCACCCTTTGTTTCATTCCTCCTGATAGTTGATGAATATATGAACGAGAATAATCAGACAGACCTACAATTTCAAGATAATGCATTACTATTTCATCACGTTGTTCTTTTGGAATTTTTCCCATTTTTAATGCAATCTCAATATTTTGATAAGCTGTAAGCCATGGAAAAAGTGCAGATTCTTGAAACATCATTATTCGTTCAGGACTGATGTCCTTTACGGGCTTTCCATTAAGTAAAATTTCACCTCCATAAGAATTTTCAAATCCTGCAATTAAATTAAGAAGAGTTGATTTTCCACATCCAGATTTTCCTAATATCGTAACAATTTCTCCTTCTAAAATTTGAATATTAATATTTTCGAGTACACTATGTGTTCTCTCAGTATGAGGTTGTAAATATTGTTTAGAAACATTCTTTAGATCCAGAGAAATTTTACGTTCAATATACTCCTTTTGAATATACATCTATACTATCTATAAGAAGATTAATATTTAATCGATTTTAAATATGCTTAAAAGTAAAAGTATAAGTATAATATGCACATAATATTATAAATACAATAACCTTTTTTGAAAATAAAAAATACAATAAATTAAACATAATATTTCTAGTCACTTATTGGAAAAAGCATCATAGAAATTGTAAATTTAGCGTATTTAAGAGAATTATTATAACTAGTTCAATTATCAATCATATGGATAAAGAATATAGATCCAACAATAAAAATAGAAATAGAATAATATATGTTATTATAGGAACGATACTTATCTTTTCTATATCTCAGCAACTACAACCGTTATTTGCTCAAACAGAAGAAAAAAAAGAATTGAAAATTGGATATTTTCCAAATATAAATCATGCACAAGCTGTTATTGGAATAGGAAACGGTGACTTTCAAAAAGTATTAGGTGAGAATGTAACAATAAAGCCTTTTATATTTAATGCAGGCCCTTCAGCTATAGAAGCACTATTTGCTAAACAAATTGATGTTTCTTATATAGGTCCAAATCCTGCCATTAATGGTTATGTAACCTCTGGAGGTAAAGATGTAAGAGTTGTATCCGGTGCTACTAGTGGAGGAGCAGTATTTGTTGTAAGAGCAGACACAGGAATAAATTCTACAGCAGATTTTGCCAATAAAAAATTTGCATCACCACAATTAGGAAATACTCAAGATGTAGCCTTAAGGAGTTATTTGTCAGATAACGGGTACAAGACCTTAGAAAATAAAGGTAATGTAGAGATTCTACCTGCTAAGAATGCTGATATATTGACACTATTCTTGAAAAAAGACATTGATGGAGCATGGGTACCTGAACCATGGGGGGAACGACTGATAAAAGAAGCTAATGGCAAATTATTTTTAGATGAACGTGATTTATGGCCTGATGGAAAATTTGTAACTGGTTTAATTATCGTTAGAACAGACTATTTGCAAAATCATCCTGATGTAATTGAAAAACTACTCAAAGCTCATGTAGATGAAAC
>DASUZI010000246.1:0-7807 GCA_036376955.1 Nitrososphaeraceae archaeon | reverse complement strand
ACCAGTTGGAATTTATTCAAAGTATGATTTATTTTGTATATTAAAATATAATCTAACTTGTGGATTTATTGATACCATAATAAAAAAAAGATTTTGATTTTAAAAATTAAATAATTCGATTATTTATTTTCGCTACTTATTTTATTATCGCATCATAGTGCGACATTCTTGTACGCATTTTTTGCACATTTCTGCACATTCTTTACAAATTTCCATTTTTCCACCCATCTTTTCACATTCCATTGCACATGCTTCACACATATCTGCACACATATTACACATTTGTTTCGCATACTCACTACCTCTGGCCATCATCATAGAAGCCATTATGCACATGTCTGCACAATCGCGACACATCATCATACATCTTCCCATCATTCCTGCCATTTCGGCGTTGGACATACATTCTGTACAACAGATCTCACAACATTCTGCACAATTGTTACACGCATCAATACAAGTTTGGTATTGTTGATTTTTTAAAATTGAAGTTTTCATAACATTATTTAATTTTAATATTATATAACGATTGTGGTAAAATTTGCAAAATATATGTAAAATTTGCATATATTTAAAATAAATTGCATTTTCAATTAAATTATATGTAAATCTTGCATTATTGTATATGCGGATTTTGCATATAAATGAGCTTGTATGATATATTTAATATTAAGTTAAAGATACAAATACATGAAAAATATTATTTCAAATGTTCTGTTTTGCATATACTTTTAAAAATTTACATATTTCTTAAGGATAATAAATGATATACTCTACATTATTATTGATAACGATAATGTCATATGGAGTATTTAGAGAAATAGAAAGACTGATAGAATATATTCCAATTGAGATAGACACTTACGGAATAGGAAAACTAGCTAGTAATACATTTATTGATTCTAGATACAACTTTAAAGATATAGATAGAATTGCAACAAGATTAGGAATTCTAGAAATAGGTAGAAATACAGTTAGTGTAAGAGATATCATAAAACTTTTAAATAAATTTCTTAAAGATGCAGAGATTGAAGAACTAGTAGAAACTCCTAGACGCTATAGAGAAATACAAAACAGTGTCTCTGGTCTTCCCTTGAAAAGTTTGTTATTTGATTTCTGTTTATCAGCATTGGTAGGTGATACTTTTGACGCCAAATTATTCCTTACACATTCACTTTATCTCACTGGACTTCGTAGACAATTAGTTATACTACTTTCTGCTATAATAAATGATTCAAAGCTTGTAAAAAATGATAATGACGTTAGAGAGATGCTGACACTTCTTGCATTGCTTTCCGAACCAAATAATATTGATGTCTATTTTGATATAAATAAAGAAGGATTTCATACAAGATATAATACCTATTTAAAAGAAATAGGTAAACTTTCGAAATATAATAATAAATTGAATACACCGCTGGCTAATATTAGCCATGTTAAAAAAGTACAAAAATAACAATAGACTCTTCAATAGTTTGCTATAATCATCAAGAGAGATCCAAATGAATTCTTTATTGATATTAAAAGAATGATAGATTGACGAACTTAGCATATATTCTTGTTTAATGAAAAAAAAGGGGAACTCATAATTTTGGATTCAAAACAAGATTTTACACAAAACATTATAGAAATACTAAAGACGAACAAAATATCAATAAAACCTTATAACAATAATTCAGTGGATCGACTTTATCATTCATATGTTAAAACATTGAAATGGGTTTTCGAACAGAGTAATGATAATAATAATCTAGATAAACTTAAGAGGATAATTATCTCTAAAATTCAGCAATTAAAGAAGGAAAAGAAAAAAGCGATCTATCGCATAGAAACGATCAGAATCATAGAGGAAATTGATAATTTAGAATTTTGTTTGAATGCAATAGTTAGTTCAAGATATAAATAAAAAAATTAATTCAGATAAATAGTTATTTCTATTTTACCACTTTTGTGTTTAGTTTGCTATAATTTCTTGATAGGCAATCAGAATTTGAAATTTTTATATAAGGTGAAATTTATTATCCTTCTCATAACCAATATTTGTAATATTCTGTTATTTACTTATAATAGGTATAAATCTCATATTTTAGTATTTTTTTGCATCTTTGCATTCGATTATATATCTTATGTTCCTTTATTATGGTATGCAAGAACTTTGTCATCAATAAGAAATAATCAAGCAAATTTGAATCCAACACCTTACTTAAGTTAGTAGGTAGGCAGGTAAGTTCACTCACTTCTCCCAAACCAGCATCTGGAAACCTACTAACTTTGGTAATTTTAAATTTTAATAAAATAACCTACTTTAAAAAAGTAATAAAATTAAATGAATATCTTATCATAGCAATAAAATTTAATAATAAACTCTCCATTCTATTTTATGATTAACATTTTTACTCTTTATTTTATTTAGTGATTGTAATTATAATATGTCTTAGTAATATTATACACATATATTCAATAGAGAATACTCTCGTAAGGAATGGTAAAATTAGTTCAATTGTTTTAGATTTACCTCAATGGGGGACATTTGACGTTAAAAATATCTCAAAGTTTCTGCTAGCAGGTGATTGGAATATTAGTTTTAGAAATGAAAGTGCAATTAACTTTATGGCAAATTTTAGCATGGTTTCAATAAAAGGTGAAAACCTTCATAATCATCAATTTATTAACTTTAAGATAACAAATGATACATCTAAAAATAATCAGCTTCACTTCGATAGGAATGTCAAAGTATCTGGTATAATGGATATTACTACAAATGGAGATATAAAATGTAATAAAATAAAGACCAATATTTCAATCTATAATGATAATACTATAATTATAGATTTTGATGATAAATCTCCAAATCAATTTATTGGACAACCTATTTATGGAATTGTTGAATAAAAAGTATAACAAATTCTCAACATTTGTATGTATATTTGTAAGATAGCATAAATAGAGAAAAAGTTTTGCAATAATATCCATTGCCAATGGAATACATCATTTTAATTGAATTAATTAATCTTTAATGGGTAATACCTAAAGATCTGAAATAGTTTTACAAGCATATTTGACATAATTGTATACAAACCGCTAATTCTGTTATTAAATCTTAATTCAATCTTTTTAATATTAGGTATGGAAACTGTTTTTACTGAAGTCATAAAGTGATGTCTCAATTTCCAGATAGATTTAAGATACATGTAAAAACATTTCTTAAAGTTAATTTCCAAAAAAGTTTATGAACTAATAACTCTATGGTTTTTAGGTACATGAATGTTAAATTAACCACGTCAGCTTAATGGTATTTAATAATTAATACAACTACATATTTTTTAGAATTAAAACGATTTATCTAAGTAAATTATTTTGATGTTAATAGAACCAATAGAATTGTGACATCTATGAGTACATCAGATTTTAAAGGTAAATTGATTACAATAATATACAAGCAAGAATAATATTTTTATAATTCTGGTAACATTCAATTTTAATGTTAAGAAAAACAACAATAACTATAATGACTCTGGTAGTGTTAAGTCTAGCCACACTCTTAACTTTTCCAGTTACTAATGTCCATACACAAACAGAGGAAAAATACGATTTAGAAAAAATTCAATCATATATCAATCAAGCACAAAATGATTTAGTAGCAGGAAATCAAACTGCAGCATCCTATCAACTTTCCTCAGCTATTTCCGAAATATCAAATATTCTTGAAAACTTACCACATACAATTACTCATACACATATTATAAAACACTCCCATTCTTTTCCCCATTCTCATCATTCAGGACATTCCCATGAAGACTTTTTCAAGAAACATAACATCTACAATCCTTCAAACTGTCCTCCTGGACTGATGTGTTAACTACTACTAACCGATAAAACCCAATTATTTTTAATTTTTAACCTATTTTTTTAGGAGTATTACATTAGATTGCTTTCTAAATTTATAGATAAGTCTAGAATAGTATTAGATAATGTTAATTCTCATACCAGAAGAATTTCTTTTTGAGCAAATGCAATACGATTTCTTTCATTCATTAACCTATTTGTGTCTTCATACATAGCAATTTCAGCTTTACATTTTCCTGGCTTCAGATAGGTTGGAATAGTAAACTCCCATTCATTTGAATAGATGTCATTTTTAACATGGAGTTTTCCAATATTTAAATAAGAATCTATACTTGACTTATCCTCAAAAAATTTAACTTCCCCAATTGAATCAGTTATACAAAAAGTAAAAAATCCAAAGTCTACACTTCCAAAAAATTTAGCAAAGATTTTAGTGGATTCACCTCGTACGATTTTAAGTGGTATTTTCCAATCTACAACTTCTCCATGTCCTAGTTCTAGAACCTGCATAACAGAGCTTTCTCCCAATGACGATGTTCTTATTATTTCAAAAACATCATATTTTCCGATATTCTTAATCGGATACTTGCCAATGTGATTTATTTCAAAGCTGCTTTCAATATGATTCTTTGTAGTCGAAGACACGAGAATCTGTCTGCCTTTGGCAAGATCGCAAAATCTGCTAGCCAAATTAACATGAGTACCGATTGCGGTGATTTGGTCTAACCCACATAAAGCACCTAGATTTCCTGAGATTACGCGGCCAGTATTTATGCCGCACTTCAAGTCTATATGTAAGTCATCCATATCATGAATAAATCTCTTCCATTCGTCCATCCACTTTGATTTGATAGCTTGAAATTTTGTTCTAAACTCAAGAGCAGCTAAAACTGCATTTTTTGCGATATGTGCCCCATCATCTTCTCTGTACTGCATACCAAAAAGGGCCATCACCCCATCCCCGATGAATTTGTCTCTTAGACCTCCATATTTGCTTATAATTTCCTTGGCAGTATCAAAATAATCCCTCAAAAAGTTCAATAGTAAATCAGAGCTAATATCCAAAGGACGACATGCCTTTGAAAATCCACTAATATCCCAGAACACTATAGTAAGAAGCCTAGTAGCAATATTACTTACATTATCGAACTTGAGTGAGTCTATCTCAGGTGGTTCTAAATGTCTAAGCAGTATGTTTAGTTTCTTCGTTTCCTCTTTGCTTATAGTTTGATGTACAGAATCAAATCTGTGTAAATCGTCACTACTGGCATCCCAATCTCCACGATATAGTACGCCTTTTTCCCAAGGATGAAGTTTACAAAAATAGTATATTTTTTCATTATCTAATATGTCAATTGTTAACGTACTAACATTCTGAGGCCCTATAAAACCAGTATCAAACCTACCATCTGGCATACCAGTATGTTGGTCAAATGATGTGACAGTATGCAAATCGGAATCCATATTCTTCCATGTAATTTTTATATTTTCGCTAGGTATGGCACAAATTTTTTTTGCAAAATTTTTCGACTCATCATCTCCAGGTATCATAATTTCAATATCTCCATAATTGTCTGCAGAAAATTTTATTTTGTGAAATTTTTCCTGATGACCATCCAAAATAGATCTAATCTTATAATTTCCTGAAGCATTCTTGTTACTCAGTTTCATGTGATAGGTAAAAATATTTGAATTGACATTCAAAAATACGGAATTAAGTAAACGGTCAGATGGATCGTAAACTTGAATGTTGATTGTATTATTATTTGTAATGCCACTTATCTTAATTGTTTCTCCAGAGACATATTCAGTCTTGTCTGTTTTCAGTGAGTAGTATGACTGGTTTTCCAAATAACTTGCACCTTTTATAGATCTTATTAATGGTAGTACATAGATTTTTCTTTTGTTATTTGTTCACAAGCCATTTCAGTATGTTACTTCAATTTTTTATTATTTTATGAACATTATTAATATTAGATCTTAATCAGTATATCCAATATTTTCCCTTTTAAATAGTCGAACAAATACTTTTTTTGCATCTCTATTCGCCCATAAACTACGTTCTTCTACTTTATTTTTTTCTCATTAATCAATTTTAACATTTTACTTTAAAACTCATTTAAAACATTATGATGGTCACTATAGAGAAATCCTTGAAGTTTAAGTTGATGTGATATAGCTAAATAGAGATTTGTTGCATCTACCGGTGCAGATATTTTTAGTTGGGCCTATAACATTTTATTATATAACTTTGATATTAGAGATTAGTCTACTTTAATTTAAAATGTAGTAATTTTAATAATTCATAATATTAGCAATAACAACAGCTATTTTTAGTGTCTAATACTATTTCCTATTATTTTTTATCATTATAATACTATATAGAATAATGAAGGCAATCTGAAATAAAACTATTGATGCTCCCAATTCATTTACTGGATATCCTGAACCTGGTACTGCTATAACATACATTATAATTAGAATTATTGTTCCACCTATTCCTACATAATACCAAAATTTACTCCATTTCTTGATAACTGGTACGACCCAGAACATTTGAGCTAGACCCGAAACTATAAAGAACACTATAACATCTATTGTCAGAAGAGTAAAGAAAAGGGGAATAAGTGCAATGTGTAATACACCAGCAAGAAATGTACATAGACCTGTTGTATAACGTAATACTTTATTATCTAAAAATCGAGTCTTCATTTGTATTGGTTTATTAGATCAAGTAATTCTGACCATATAATATAAATATCTTTTTTTGTTGTGCAAAAAATAAATCTCAATCATGATAAGCAAAAATAATAGACTGATAAAGATGCTAGTTAAAAAAACAAAATTTAGGTGTTCAGGGTGTTTCAGAAATTGACCAATATTTGTATATGTATATTTCAGTAATAGATACAGATAGTTATTAAATTAACTGAACTCGGTATGCAGAAGGATAATATATAGAATTGATATAGGACCAAATTTTAGGTCAAATTTGTTTCACATCCGACTGACTCGATCTATAAGTGTGTTCAAATACTTTGAAGAAGATATTATGTTTTGTAAAAAGATGAGAAGAAAAGAAGCATAAATGCCATTAAAACTATCTACAACAATCGTACATACTCCCTGAAAAATACAGATATTGTTAAGCTATAGATTCAATTAAAAGATAAAAAAAAGAAAGAAAATATGATTTATTATATTCATTAATACAAAGAAATAATAATTTTTGACCAATAGATGCCTTTATTATTGGTCGCTAATCTTTTCCTTTAGCACTTTGAAAGAGGATTACAACTTGGCTATACATCTAATCTCAATCATAAGCTCAGGAAATGCAAGACGCTGAATTTGTACAATGGTACTTGCAACAATAGGAGTACCTGAAAAGACATCTCTCCTACATTTAGTTGCTGCGGCAAAGGCTGCATCCATATCTGTAACAAAAAGTACTTCCTCTACTACATTATCGATGGTTGCACCATATTGTGCCAACACATTCTTAATGTTAGTATAGGCCTGCCGCATCTGAGCCTCCATTTCTTTGCGTCCAACAATTTTTCCCTTGTCATCATGACTTACTTGTCCAGATATATAGATAGTATCCCCGACCTTCACTGCTTGGGAGTAACCATACTCTTTCTCCCAAGGCATACCTAGGCTCTTAGGTTCCTTGTTTATTGCCATTATATGTCTTCATTAAAAATATTATTTATTTATTACTTATTATTTTCCAATTTCCAATTTTCAATAAGGTTTTTATTTTTAATAATGGGAGATGGGGTTTATTCATTGTTCCAATCATTAAACCAAGTTTCTTCAAACCATAAATTGATATTAATTATAAAATAAATCATACAGATCTAATAAAAGATAGCTGTAAATATGCAATATTTTTGAAAGATATTTTAAATTGATCTCTTTAAGTTGAGGTATACTATTAAATAATATAGATCTGTTA
>DASUZI010000245.1:0-2947 GCA_036376955.1 Nitrososphaeraceae archaeon | reverse complement strand
AGACAACGAAATTATAACATGTATAAATTTAGAAATGAACAAGAACAAATACTAGTGGCTACAGATATCGCATCTAGAGGAATAGATATTCCTTCCATAAAATATGTTATTAATTATGATATTCCTAATGATCCTTTGACTTATTTTCATAGAATTGGTAGAACTGCAAGAGCAAATTCTGATGGAAAAGCTATTTCACTAGTTCCTGTAGACAAAATTTCTGATTTTGAAAAAATTTTGAAATATACTAAATATAATGTTCGTCAGATAAATGAGGAAATTGGTATTCCTATACCTAAAATTTACAAAAATACAAATAAAAATAAATATTTAAATAATAAAAAAACTTTTAACACAAGATCAAGACCTAATTATAAAAATACTAAGAGAAAAAATTATAGACATAAAAAATTATCAAATCGAAATATCAGAAAATAATAGTTTCCAATTTAAATACATATAATATTTTTAAATAATTGAAGGTTCGATTTTTTTATTATCAGGATATTTTCATAAATTACAGTTAATTCAAATAATGGGATCTTCGGTAAATATATAATACCTGAATGATAAAATATATTATTGTTTATGCCATCTATTGATAATGAAGAATCTTTTGCAAAAATATCCAATTTAATAGGTGGAGAAGAATATCAAAAGGTTGCTAAAGCACTCTTAAATACCGAAGATGCGACTGACGAAGAAATTGCAGGCGCAACAGGAATGAGAATTAATGTTATAAGAAAAGTATTATATGATATGTTTGGGAAAGCACTAATCACTGGAATCAGAGTGAAAGATGAAAAGAAAGGTTGGTTTGTATATCGCTGGCGCGCTAAAAGCGACCAAGTTGATAATTTTATAGATAATCAGAAGAAAAAAATTCTTGATAGATTGCAAAAAAGATTAGAGTACGAAGAATCTTCTGAGTTTTATCATTGTGGAAATAATGAATGCCAAAGAATAAAATTTGATGTAGCTATAGAATCTTTTTTCAAATGTCCCACTTGTAATGAAAACCTTGCTATGACAGACAATAACTATACAAAAGAGGCATTAAGATATAAAATCGATCAAATACTATCTGAAATTTCAAAGGAAAAATAAGTTTAGTATTTTATTTGTTATAATAAAGCGTTATTTCGTTATCTTTTTTGTTTTGAATAATTTTAGCAAGATTTAATTTTATACCTTGTGATATTGTAGAATATCCAATTCCCTCAACAAGAGTAATAGCATTTCTTCCTCCAAGAACTTTAGGTGCGATAGTTATGATTAATTCATTTACAATTCCCTCATGTAAACATGACCAATTTAATTCTCCTCCTCCTTCAACAAGAATTTTTCTATAACCCATATCATAGAGCATTCTAAAAAGTTTTTTTAAATTTACTAGCTTTGATCCTATAATAATGACATAAGCTCCAGATTTCTTTATCTGTTTTATCGTATCTCTACTTGCCTGTTTTGTAACAACAATTATAGTTTTAATTTTAGCAGCAGACTTAAGAATTTTAGAGTCTAATGGTATCCTTCCATGGCTATCTATAATAATACGCGTAGGAGGTATACTACGATTCCTTATAAATCTTATATTTAACATAGGATTATCTATAATAACTGTGTTTATACCAACAACTATTGCGTCGACTTTAGATCTCAATTTATGAACACGTATTAAATCTCTCTTTGAAGAGATACATGAATTTCCGCTATGAGAAGAAATTTTTCCATCTATGGTCATAGCAGAATTAATAATTATTTTGAAATCATCAGGGAATTTCATTAATAAACCTACCATTTATCATAATAGCTTTTATTGCTCTATAAGATAGTCTATGAATAATAGAAGAATAGATATTATGAATAGGCTGTAAATCTATATCATATTTATCGATAAATAAAAGATCCGCACATTTTCCAATTTGTATTGAGCCAGAATTCAAATTAAACATTTCGCCAGGATTAACAGTAATCATTTTTAATAATTCTTTTGGATCTATCAAATTAGAATATTTGGATGATCTCGATTTAATTACTTTCCATAAATAATCTAACTCTTGCAAAAGATCTGCAGAATTTAGCATAATATTATCAGTACCTACTGATATCTTAAATCCAAATTTTAACATAGTTACAACGTCTGGAATTCCATTTCCCAGAATTCCATTAGATCTTGGACACAATACTATACCTACATTATTGGATAAAGCAAGAGCGAGATCTTGGGTATTAGCCTGCGTCATATGTATCAATATATCTGGTTTAAGAAAATTCATAATTCTCTCAACTTCAGTTTTCCCAGTACACAATTTAGAGAATTGGATGGTACTTTTGGACTCAGCCGCATGAATAGCGATTAATTTTTTTTTATGATTTAAGCAATTATTTTTATTGAATTTTCTGACCATATTTTTATATTGTTTAAGAGCTTCGTCAGTATTTTCATTTGCTCCGCTTAATCCTAATCCATCACTCAATTCCATTACTTTTGAAAGAGATTCCAATGATGGTTTTGATAGCTTAACTAATTTTTCATCACTATTTTGTTTTTTTGTTTGTTGTTTATTTTTCAGTATATTTTTTAAATCAAAATAATATTCTACTCTACCTAAAATAACTGATTTTATTGGCAGATCTATTGTAGCTTCTTTTAACAATTCAATCCCTTTAGGTCCGCCTTCACGAAAATCTATAAAGTATGTCGTACCTTTTTTAATCATAGAAATGGCAGAAGTTCGGATAAAATATCTAAGATGTTCTTCGAAACTTCTATTCAGGATTTTCTTTTTAATTCCATAAATGGGATTAATCATTTCATTAAAAGTAGAACTAATTGATATATCCTTACCTATTGAATCTGCTATATGAGTATGAGAATTAATAAAACCAGGAATAACTAGAAATCCTCTTCCATCATAAACTTTTGTATTAATAAAATTATACT
>DASUZI010000244.1:0-2644 GCA_036376955.1 Nitrososphaeraceae archaeon | reverse complement strand
AATATTTTTGTAGATGAGTATTGCAATAAAAATCATTCTCAAATTACCTTTGCCGACGCCTTTGGTGGAATAGGTTCGAGGGGTTTACGAGTAGCAGTAGAAGTACCAAAAGTTTCACAAATTTTTATAAATGATATTAATCATATAGCTATATCTGCTGCTCAAGAGTCAGCAAAGCTAAACAACGTAAGCGGAAGATGTTTTTTTTCAATAAATGAAGTTTGTAAATTTCTAATTTCTAGACCAACAGAAAGAAACAAAAGATTTACAATAATTGATTTAGATCCATTTGGTAGCCCATCACCTTTTATAGATTGTGTATTGCGATCTGTTGAAGATGAAGGACTGATTTCTATTACTGCCACAGATACAGCTGTACTAAGTGGAATATATCAAACGGTATGTCTTCGAAAATATTTTGGACTATCGATTAACAATACTTATTCAAATGAAATTGCTACAAGGTTGTTAGTATCCTCAATTGCTTTAATTGGTGCGAGATTAGGGCTCTCTCTTTTTCCTATCTTTGTACATTCAAATAGACATTATTTTCGAGTATTTCTTAAGGTATCGTTAAGTAATTCAAAAGCAAATAAGTTTTTTGATAATTTAGGATATATACGACATTGTTTTAAATGCGGTGAAAGAAATTTTAGTTATATTCATTCTGATAATTTGTGTCCAAGATGTAATAATGTATTTAATATTGCAGGACAATTATGGATAGGAAGGTTATTCGATAAAAATGTAATAAACAAATTACTCACAAAATATTTTTTAGATGATTTCAATAATGATAAAAAGTATAGGCAAATTAAACAAATATTCAGCATTAGTTCAAACGAATTAGATACTATACCCTATTACTTTTCTGTAGATGAAATAGGTTCTATGCTTAAAGCCAGTCCTAAAAAAATCGATGTGATTATTGAGAAATTGGTCGAGTCAGGCTATATTGCATCTAGAACAATTTTCCGATCCACTGCATTGAAAACTAATGCTTCAATAAATGATATTTTAGCGATACTAAAAAATTAGGGTTTCCGAATTCTTAATTAAATATACCGCTATTATTTATATTGCATTTTATATACATTAATTCAAAAATTGGAACAACGTAATTTCGATTATTATACAGGAAAAAAATACATTTACTTTTATAATAATAAATCTCTGTTTAATAATAATAATTTATATCATACGACCGATCACCACTATTTTGTAAAGTTTGACTTTTTGTTTTTGTTTGCCTTTGGATATTTTGATTTTAGATTCGAAACTTTAAAAAAGGTGTCTATCTCGGTGGTACTACAATTCATTGGTTAAATTAGAAATAAAGAACGTTTCTAAATCATTTTACAGAAATGATGGAAAACAATCGACGCTAATTCGTGCCATTGAAAATATTAATTTATCTGTAAATGATGGAGAATTTGTTTGTCTTGTTGGTCCATCTGGTTGTGGCAAATCTACACTTCTTAACATATTAGCAGGATTGGATAATCCAACACAAGGACAAGTCATATTAAATGGTCGCCAGATTACTGGAACTGGACCAGATAGAATAATGGTTTTTCAAGAAAATGCTTTGTTTCCTTGGATGAAAGTGATAGATAATGTGGAATTTGGATTAAAAATAGCTAAAGTTGAAAAACTAAAGAGACGAGAGATAGCAATGCAATATCTAGATATGATGCAATTAAAAAAATTTGCAGAAGCATTTGTATATCAACTTTCCGGAGGTATGAAACAAAGAGTTTCAATAGCGCGAGCTTTGGTTTTAGATCCTGAGATATTACTGATGGACGAACCTTTTGCTGCCTTGGATTCACAAACTCGTGATTTGTTACTTGTTGAATTACAATTGATATGGGCTAAAACAAATAAAACAATTATTTTTGTAACTCATAATATTATAGAATCTGTTTGTCTTGGTGACCGAGTTATAGTATTTACTAATAGACCGGGGAAAATAAAAAAAGATGTAAAAATTGAACATAGAAGGCCTAGGCTAACAGAAGACGATAGCCTTAAAGATTTTCAAAGACAGGTTCTTTATGAACTGAAATCAGAGATCGTTCATTCGCGAAAGGAAAAAGGGTTATTTATTTTAAATCCTTTAATATTTCTAATGCTAATCCAAAATGGTTTGGTGAAGTTAGTAAAACCTCGTCAGCAATTTTTCCACAATTTCTAATAAATTCTACAGGTTCATCTTCATACTCTTCCCAATTTAGACCGATTAATTCTGCAGATCTTTTATTCTTTTGGGAGGGAAGCATTATACACGCTATTACCTTGATGTCATAAGGTCGAATTAATTTCACTATATTGTCTAGATCTTTTATTGATTCGATGGATTGAGTTACAAATGCATAAGGTTTTGCATCAATTTTGTTTTTAATCGTATTAATATTTGTTATTTTATTTGGAATGGATAAATTTAGTTTAATATAACTATTGAATTCATAAGAATTTAGAAGATTAACCACTTTACTCGGTTTTAATAAATTACAAGTTTCTAAATCGGTTTTAGACTGATCACCTAGTAAAATAAGTAGACTTTCAATCTTGTAAAATATGGAATCTGAAATAGTTTGATACATTGTTGTAATATTTCTATCTCTTGTCCTTATACTACATG
>DASUZI010000243.1:0-4789 GCA_036376955.1 Nitrososphaeraceae archaeon | reverse complement strand
TAAATCATAATTATGAGTGTTGAATGTATATAGGAAAGGTTTTATTTTGCTTTATTTTGCTTTTTGTTTCTTTTATATAATTAAACATCAAATCCAAATACTGAAATTCTAGGGATAATTATTATCGATGAACATATAGAGAAAATATATATATTATCATTAAAGTTATAGAACCAATTTTTTAATTTGTATTAATTAATTTTCATTTATTTCCAAGAACTAACTCGTGTTTCTTTTTCACCTTGAGAGAAGAAATACTAAATCTAAGTAGTTCTTTTTTACCTTTAGTTGCACTCTTTATATTGATAATATTTATTATTTTAAAACTCTTATATTTAAAAGTGATAGATGTTAAGGAAGCATATTGGTTAATTCCAAATAATGTTCTTATCACTATGCTTAAAACAGATCCAAATGGATTATCTTCTATAGAAGCTAGCATCAGATTATCGAAGCTTGGAAATAATCGTTTAAATACTAAAAGAAAAAAAAACTTCTTATCCCTATTTCTATCTCAATTTAAAAGTCCTATTATCATTATATTTGTCTTTACTGCATTATTGTCATTTTTTCTTGGTGAAAGAGAAGATGCTTTGATAATATTTTCAATTATTTTGATTAGTTCATCTCTTGGTTTTTGGCAGGAAAAAACTGCATCAGATGTTATCCATAAACTAATATCAACAGTAAAAACAAAATCCAAAGTTTTAAGAGATGGTAAAATAAAAGATATTGTATCTGAAAACATAGTATCAGGAGATATCATAATTTTAGAGTCAGGGGATAAGGTACCTGCAGATTGCAAAATTTTTGAATCAAAAGATATTTTTGTTAATGAAGCTACTCTAACAGGAGAAACTTATCCTATTGAGAAGTCGGATATAGCCATTTTAAATAAAGATGTACCTTTAAGAAAGAGATTAAATTCGCTTTTTATGGGTTCATTTGTAATTAGTGGTACGGCAAAAGCACTTGTGATTCATACTGGAGCAAATACAGAAATAGGTAAAATTTCTAGTAGATTATACTACAAACAAGACACAGAATTTCAAAAAGGGATAAAACAACTTGGTTATTTTCTAGTAGAAATAACTCTATTACTAGTAATTAGCATCTTTTTAATTAATGTATATCTAGGACGTCCTGTGTTGGAATCTTTTCTTTTCCCGTTAGCTCTTGCTATTGGTTTGACGCCTCAACTATTACCTACTATTATCAGTATAAATTTATCACATGGTGCCCGACGAATGGCAAATGAAAAAGTCATAGTGAAGAGACCAGAATCAATTGAGAATCTTGGAAGTATGGATATTCTTTGTACTGATAAAACAGGAACTATAACTACTGGTGAAGTAAAACTTTATTCTTATTCAGATATTAACGGCGACAATAATGAGAAAATATTACTATACGCATATCTTAATGCAATGTATGAAACAGGTTATGCAAATCCCATCGATAAGGCTATCAAAGAATATAAGAATTTAGATATTTCTAATTATTGTAAATTAGATGAAATTCCCTATGATTTTATACGTAAAAGATTAAGTATTGCTGTTTCAATAACAGAGAATACATCACAAAATAAAAGAAATCAAAGTATGATAATAACTAAGGGAGCTCTCCAGAACATTCTTGATATTTGTTCTTTTGTAGAAATTGACAATGAAAAGGTGGAACATATTTCATTATATTACCAAAAAATAATAGATACTTTTAAAGATCTGGGAAATCAAGGTTTTAGAGTTCTGGGAATTGCTCACAAAATAATAAATGAAAATTCGTATTCTGTTGTTGTTGATAAAGATGATGAGACAGATATGATTTTTTTAGGATTTTTGATATTTTTTGATCCGATAAAATCAGAAGTACCAGACTCACTAAATAAACTCCATAAGCTAGGAGTTTCGGTCAAGATAATTACAGGAGATAACAGACATGTTGCAAAACACGTCGCACAAAAAATTGGATTAACAAATACCGAGATTGTAATTGGAGAGGAAGTTCATCATATGAGTAGCACTGTTCTTGCTCATAAAGTAACTTTTGTAGATATTTTTGCAGAAATAGAACCAAATCAAAAAGAGCAGATAATTTTAGCATTACGTAAAGCGGGATATGGTGTTGGTTACATAGGAGATGGGATAAACGATGCACCTGCACTTCATGTCGCTGATGCGAGTATTTCAGTAGATACTGCCACAGATGTTGTAAAGGAAGCAGCTGATATTGTTCTGTTGGAAAAGGATTTAAAAGTAATTGTAAAAGGAATAGAAGAAGGACGAAAAACATTTTCAAATACTTTAAAGTATATTTTTATGGCTACTAGTGCGAACTTTGGCAATATGTTTAGCATGGCGGGTGCCTCATCATTTCTATCTTTTCTTCCTCTATTACCAAAACAAGTATTGTTACTGAACCTTATTACAGACATACCTGAAATGGCAATAGCAACTGATAATGTTGATAAAGAAATGATTCAAAAGCCAAGAAAAATGAATATAAAATTTATTCGAAAATTTATGTTATATTTTGGATTATTAAGTACCTTATTTGATTTTATTACTTTTGGGATATTAATAGTCTTGAATGCATCTATAGCAGAATTTAGAACAATATGGTTTATGGAATCTTTAATTTCGGCATCTTTAATAATCTTAATTATAAGAACGAAATCAGTATTTTATAAAAGTAGACCTAGTAAATACCTAATTATATCTATATTTTCAATTATTGGAATAATAATTGTTATTCCTTATACAATAATTGGAAAGTTATTTGGATTTGTCTCTCCACCGCTAATATATTTACCAATAATTGGTATAATTGTTTTTACGTATATTTGTATGACTGAAGTAGTTAAAAAGATTTTTTATAAAAACCACTATTAATTAGTAGATAATATATATAAATTTTCAGGTAAATTGTATTATCGTATTTTTGACTTTATCCACCTAGTTACTTTTGACGATAGTTCTTTATGAGCTTCATTACTTATACAAAGGGAAACATGACCTCCAGGATGTTTGAAAACAGTTTTTTCTTTCCTTGTTATATAATCAGTAATAGAAGTTATAGAAATAATTAATTTCATAATGATTGGAAAATGCATTATAGATTTCTTAAATAACTCTAGATAATAATAAATATAATTCTTGAACTATATGTATCTATAAATTGACAGTTATTTATTTATTTAGTTTCTATATTTAGTTTCTATGTATAGATTTCATTTAATATTAATTTGTAAATTAGTCTTTTTTACTTAAAAATTAAGGGATTTATAGTATAATATATAACTGATTTAAAATGTATAAACAAAATTACACTCATCGTATCGAGTGGCTAAAAATTATGGATGTATGTATTTATTATATATTAAAAACTAGATTATTATTTAGCTAATTTGTTAGACAATAAAATTTTTCATAAATATTAATAACTCAAGTCCTTTTTATTTGCTATATTCGTTAAAATATGATTTACTATCTGTTCTATAGCGATTATTATTTGATTTTTTAATTATTTATTTCCAATTCATTTGTTAAATTTTGTAATTCATTCTTTCTATCACTGAAGAATTGAAATACTAATACTGCTGCAGTGAAAGTTAACCCTGCTACAATTCCGATAGTAAATAATTCACAGCTCATTTTCTACAATATATTTACGACATTCTATTATTTTAATTTATTTGGAAAAAGGCATACTGGTAATAATGTAATGTATAAAAATATTATACTATTTATGATAACGGTTTTCATAATAAAATATAAAATTGATTGATAGAACCTAAATTACTAACTGGTAAGAGTATTTAATAACTTAAATAATATTTTGTCTTATAGGATATACCTTTTTATTTCACCTCTATCTAAATTACAGTACTTTCAAGGAAATCTATAGAAAATATTTAAAACAATCGATCAAACACATTTGATTTTCTTTTAGTTTTAAAAGTTACTTGTATATTTTATTATTTACTGATTAATATGTCATAATGATTAGAATAGTATTTAAAATTGATTGTGTTAAAGAATTCATAAACTAATAAGAGATAATTCAAGTTTAATACAACCATTACGAAAATTACTTATACAGTTTTTTAATAATAAAAGGTTATTAATTGCGAGACAATAAAAAAAAAATAAATAAGAATAGAATAATCGATGATCATAGCAACTGGCGAGCATCCTCACGAGTAAATGATTATTTAAATCGTTTAGATAAAATACCTCACAGGACAGAAGGAGAACTTTTACTCTGTGAATTTATACCAAAAAAAACAAAGAGGATTCTTGATTTAGGAACAGGAAATGGAAGATTAATAAAATTGTTAAAAGAAAAAATACCAACTGTAAAATCTGTAGTAATAGATTTTTCTCCTCCTATGCTTAAGGAATTTAGACGAGAATTTGTGAATGACGACACAATTAAGATTATAGAACATGACCTAACTTATCAGCTTCCAACGAATTTAGGGAAATTTGATGCCATTATTTCTAGTTTCGCAATACATCATTTGATGCATAATCGTAAAAAAGATCTTTACTCTGAAATATTTTCTATTCTTAAACCAGGAGGCATTTTCTGCAACCTGGATCATATTTCCTCAGAGTCTAAAAAATTAAATCAATATTTCAGAAAGGTAATGGGACGAAGACCGATAAACAAAGAGCATGGTAAAAGATTAACTAGAATTCAAACTCAATTGGAGTGGTTACTGGAGATAGGATTTATAGATGTAGATTGTTATTGGAGATGGTTAGAATTTGCATTGTTGATAGGA
>DASUZI010000242.1:0-2361 GCA_036376955.1 Nitrososphaeraceae archaeon | reverse complement strand
AATCTAACCTCTACCTTTTTAGAAGGTCAAGGGTTAATTAACAAACAAATATTTTTTTAAAAATACCTAAAGATAATTACTTTAAAAGATCTTTAATTTAATTTTATAATAATTATTGTTAAAGTTTTATTTATATCTTGGGTATAAACAAAAAAAAAGGAAAAAACTATCGAAGATACTCGAAAAAGTATATTCCAAAAGATGAAAATAAAATACATCTAAATGTTCTTGTTTTCTTTGTTTATACCTAACATACTTTTAAAATAGAAGATGGTATGTCACTATAGGATTAATCTTTAGTATACTAACTAACATAATTTCGTTATTCTATTATTCTAGTGAGATACTGAACAATATTTAGATTAAACTTTCTGGTTCTATAGTAACTAGAAATTGCTTCTTTTAGAGAATCGAATGTATCATATAATAACAAGAAAGTATATTATATTTTCCTTGTCTCCAGCATTCTTCTACTGCATTAAACTCTGGAGAACCAACAGGAAAATATTCTAGTTTGATGTTATCTTTATTTTCTGCAAGAAACTTTCTTGTGAATTTGGAATAATGAGGTCTCGCTCTATCAACTAATATTATGCATTTACCAACAAATCTTTTCTGTATCTATTTTAGATAATCAACAAATGTAATACTGCTAAATTTATCATATTGCTTGAATAATTAATTGTTTACCATCTAGAGAGATAGACAACCAAATACAATTGTTTTTTTGTGAGAACCTGTTACTGTTACTATTGGTCTTTTATTAGAAGAAATCCATTTCTTTCTCTTGAAAATGTAATCATAAACAAATATTGATTCATCCTGTACAATGATGTTCCAGTCTGATTTTAAACTGGCTAGAATCTGTTTTACTCTTTTTTTTGAATTTCTTCTTTTCTTTAGCAGAAGCAGAATTTACAAATCTTTTTTGCATTACTTTGGATTTGAAGCCCCATTTGTGTAACAATCTGTAAATATGTACCTCATGATATCTTATCCAGTTTTGTTGTATATAAGATCCATTACCTGTCTAAAATCCCATCCAGTGTTACTGTCTGCTAATTCATGTTTTATTTTTACCAGTGTATCTTTTGGTACATCTGGAGGTCTACCTGTTCTCTTCATATCTTTTAATCCTTCTAATCCATCTTTATCAAATCTATGTAACCATTTAAGCCCATGTTCGTGTTTTACCTAGTTCTATTTCTGCTACTGTGATGCTGCTTCTTGTTTATCATATCTAACACGTTTAACAAGTAGTATTCTTTCTTTTATGTTAGCATTGGTTTCTTTTCTGTATGTAAACAGAATCTAGTTGTCTACGTCTACGTGAAATCAACTGGAATTGATTGTCTATTGCTTAGCTAAATATGTTATGAAAAATAAGCATTACAACATAACAAAATTATGTTAGTCAGTATAGTTATTAAGAATATATAACAATTACAAATAGCAATATCTACACCCTAATAACTTATTAATCATATAATCTAATATATGTTTGATTAAACTACCATTAATTGTACAAATAAATTCAAATAATAACAAAATAAGTAGAAGAACGGTAGTCTGATCAGGAATTCCATTCTCCTATTTACTTACATTGAAACCAATCAATGGTTGTATTGGATTTGTTTCTTCAATAGACGATATTATTTCTGCCGAGTTATAGTATGATATAATAGAGTCTGCGAACTATAAAAGATTTTAACAATTTACAAAGCCTTCTGTTATGGAAAACGAACCATTCAATCGAACGATACTAGGTTCAAACAGAAGGCCATGATGATGATAGTGCATTTGGACTTTGTTTATATTAAATATATATTCAAAATATTTAAAATTTTTTAAATATTAATTAAAACCATAGCCTTCTAGGGGAATTCTCCTAACCATTTGAAGGCTATGATCAATAGAACTTGAGAGATTCTATTATGGTTGAAGACCTTTGTGTTTTGCAGATCAAGTTAGAAAATGAAGTATATATATTTGTAGAACGAAGTTAATGATAAAAAAATAATAATATTTAGAATAATTTATAATAATTAATTTATTTTATTAGTTATTTATAGATCAAATACTCAACAATTAAAACCATATATACAATATCTATGACAAGTACACTTTAAAGTAGGATATCTTCAAGTGTGGTATGTGAAACAAGAAAATACCCAACATTTCCAAATTACGAACTGTTGAATGTGAATATGACTATCATGATATTGATGGTTATGCAGATATTTCAGATGATTTAGAATGTAAAAAGATTGAAAATTATGACAGGTTTATGGATTCTCATATTGATTACCTAGCTATATTTAACAGTCATGTTTTAATGTTTAGACAAATACTGAAAAAGAT
>DASUZI010000241.1:0-10299 GCA_036376955.1 Nitrososphaeraceae archaeon | reverse complement strand
TATCTATAGCTTTGATAGCTTTGCCGATATTATTTAGAAATTTAGTGGGAGGAGATGGTTCTATTACTAACAATTCTGTTTCTACATCTCTAACATTTTTTAATGCATCATCTAGATTACCATCAGCTATTGCTAGCTGTGTATTCTGCAAGTTAGCCATTAACTCAACTATATCTGTTTTCATTAATGACTTAGCAATAAGAATTGTGTTTTGACTTGGCTGTTGTAGCGATGTCTTTTGGTTAGTAGATGATGATGAATTAGTTTGAGCTTGTGCGTTATCAAACAATGATATAATAGAGAAGAGAGTTAGTGGAATTATTATATAGACTGCGATATTATTACCTTTCATGTAAATAGCATACTAGAGACAATTTATATGACTTGTGAATAAAATCTAATATAGAATAACACATAAAATTCTCTAAAAGTTTCTCATAATACTGTGTTAAATTATTTTATATATTAACAAAGTAAATTATGATATATAAAAAACCAATTTCATAATTTATACATTAGTTTGACAGACGATTGATTCTGTAGATATTCTTGTATCATATTTAAGAATGTCTTTAGTTTTTATTATTAGTAACTTATTTTAGAATAATTTTGTTGTTTGAACCTTCAAAAATTTTTTAAATTTATATTTTGAAATGAAGGTAATAATTAGAATTATTTATTTTATTAAAAATAATTTTTCTTTTGTAGTTAGTATAAAAAATAAAAAAATGATAGAGGTTTAGGGCCTCAATGGGGGATTATCAAAGCACTCAGCAGTTACTAGAAACGTTGCTCCATCCGGTACAGTCGCCGTCGCATTAGAAACTGCGATTTTTACCCCGAATGCATCATTGAAGTCCACATTGTAAAATTCGAAAGGGAAAACATCTAATACGTTGATTTTAATATTGACTGGGTCTCTAGCCAAAACAGTATAGCCTCCGTGAATTAAAGCATCTCCTTCATCACATGTAGCAAAAGTAGAATTTTGTCCGCCATTAAGGACGATACCGAAACTAGAATTTGTATATAAATTTGTGTCATTTAATGTAGTAATTCCTGAAGGTCCAATTGCTCCAGTTGCTCCAGTAGAACCAGGTAGACCTTGAATTCCCTGTGGACCTGCTGGACCTGCTGGACCTGGCGGACCTTGTGTTCCTGTTCTATTATCTCTACTATGGTCTTTCCTGTCATCAAATTTAACATGTTTACAGAATTCTACTGAACTTACAAAAAAGCCTTCAAATGGACCTGTTTGACACTCATATTTCTTATCGTCTGTTGGGTATTGGCTATAAGAACTATCTCCATATTTGTCATATTCTTGAGCCAATGCTGAATTGTTGTTGAGGAAAGGTACTAATACTAACATTACCAGTGAACTTAGCAAAAATCCAAAGGTAAATAGTTGTGACTTGTACATACAACTTTTTAGATGGTTGAAATATAATTGAAGTGCGTAGATTCACTTGATAACATAGTATTACTAAATTTAATTAGTTAATGTTTATTATTATTTTGATTTGCTATTTATTATTAATAAATTCATTCCTAAAAATATTATAACAATAAATACTAATCAATTTTATTTTGTAATGCGCCTAAAATTTGTTATAATCAATTATTAAATTATTGAATTTATTTGTATCCATTAAAGCATTCGGGTTCAGCTACGTTTTAAGCAAGTTGGTCGGGAGTAGTGCCCTTCATGTATTAGGGTTCTACTACATACTATTTAGCTTTATTAGAAATTTATTTAATTTAATTGAATAATTATTTTACAGAATGGTTTAACAATTAAAGTATATATTAGAGAATAACAAAATCTTTCCTTGTTTTTTACTAATTTTTTATTATTGCTCATATCTTTAATGATAACTTTTTTTCTGTTTTCTCATTTGTATTCTCAAGGCAATAAGACATTTGTATTCTCTATATTGGATTTTATCGTAAATAATGTACAGTTATTATTGTTATCAAATAATACAGATAGCTATGATTTGCTACAAAATATAAATGCAGAAAATGTTATTAAGAATTATAATTATGAGAAACAAATTATTTCAATAAATCAAAATTATCATAATGATGTTGATGAATACATTAGCATTGGTGCATGGGTCCCTTTAAACAATAGCCTTATTCTTCAATATTTAAAAGGAGAAGAGCAAAAAAATGCAATAAAGACTCTTCTAAATCAAGGCTTTCAAGAATATTATTTTGCTATGAATAACTTTGAAGATACTGAATCTACAAAATTAACAGAAGAATTACTAAAATCAGCAGAGCAAACCAATCTAAAAATAATAATTATTCTCCGTCCACCTTCAGAGGGTAATTCTGATACAAGTTATGATTGGAAAGGTTGGATAAAATATTTTAATTCTCTTGAGAGAAAACATCCAAAATCATTTGAAGGATTTACAATAGATGACTTTAATTGGATAAGTACCAGAAATGATACGAAATTTAAAAATAATATTGATTTTATGAAATATTCCAAGCTCATTAAAGCACTTGAAGATAAAGACAAAGATGTTAAATTTTATCCAACAATATACTTTGAAGGAAGAAAAACACACATAGTAGATAGAAAATATGATGATTTTACTGACGGATTTATTGTAGCCAGTGGATGCTATTACAATGTTTCTACCTTAAAAAAAGAATTGACTATATTTACTGAAATTTTTGAAAAACCTATTAGATACGTTGTCTATCCTACTATGACATATAACTATTCTAGACAAGGATATAGTCCTCCTACCGACCAACTTATACAAGCTACTTTATCTATAGCTTCCAATTCTGCTGATGGATTAATCATTTTCCGTGATACAGACAAGCCAGTAATACAAGAGTATTTGGCTAATCAAGATAACAAAGAATATCAAGCAAAAATATCAAAGATGAAGGAATTACAGATTAATGATGAAAAAATGACAACAGCTAAATTAAAAAAGTTATTGAATTTACCAGATACAGAACAATATATTATTAATTGTCAAGAATGGTCTAATAGATATGATAAAGCATATGATGAATGGAGTGATTTATCACAATCAGAAAAAGAAAATGACAAATGGAAAAAGGAGATATTACAAGTAATAAGGAAAGATAAATAAAGATAAAATTATAATGAGTATTTATAGTAGTTCATAAAATATTAATTTAACAATAAATTTTTACTTAAATCGACATTGGTAACTTTTTTTTTCTAAGCAACTATTACTTATAGAGTAATATCGATAGCGGTGCAAAAATAAGACTCTATTTAAGAGTAAATAAAAAGAATAATAAAGATTTGTTTTTGAATAATATTAAGATTAGATTTTCCAATTAAGTGATTGATTTGTTATTATTGTCATTCGATAAAGGAGAGAAAAGGAGTACTCCCCATATTGTTGATTTGAATTTGACTGGTGCGTATACAATTAACATATCTTTATTATTTATATTTTCAATATTGTATCCTGATTTGCCACTTATAACATATTTGAAAGATTGAAGTGAAGAGATATTACCACCAGCATTTGATTGACCTTGCTTATTAATAGGTGATGAAAGTGATGATGATGAACTGGCAATAATTTGGCCATTGTTATCTACGTATATTGCAGTTTCATTTTTAGATATTGGAAGAGATTGTAAAAACTTGTTAAATGTAGAAATGCCTTGATTAGCCCCCAATATTCCTATCAAATTCTCAGTATGCTTTGCCTCACTACTACTACTGTCATTAGCAGAAGAGTATAATGGTATAGACATAAGGACTACGGGAAGGCCAGAAGAGGCAGATATGATTACATTTCCAAGATAGGTATCGCCAGTAGAAACTGCTCCCTTGTAATAATCTCTAAGTGCAAAGTTATCTCTAGTGAGATTCTCTTGGCGCGAATAAGGCTCTTGAAAGTACATATCACCATTTGGCATTAAATAGGAAATTACTTCAAAATCCTTATCTATAGATAAAATATTTTGGAATATCTGTCTTTTTTGAATTTCTGCATCTTTTGGAATACCATGAAAAGAAGGATTGATTAAACTTGCATTAGGTAGAGCCCTAATTTGTGGAATATCGCTTACTATTTTTAATATTATAGCTGATTTATTGAGTTTAGTTTCCAAGTGATTTGCTAAAAGTTGAACTATGATATTTTTACTATGAATTGATACTTCTGTCTGATTATTTTGTAATATAGGGTTATTATTTATTGATATATCTTCTTGTGCAATTATTCTTTCAAACATTCTATCATCTTGAAATTTTAGGAAAGAAATAGTTCCTATCAAAAGTATAAAACTGAAAAATATTTGAAAATATGATATTCTTCTCATTAATTGGTATCTGATAGTTCTATCATAAATAATTTTCTGTATATGTCTCTAGATTATATTTTAACAGCTAAATGATAATAAATATGATAGAAATATCGATAAGACTTGCATAACTTACATATTAAAACCAGAACATAAAGAATTACAAAAAAAAATAAAAAAGATTATAGAAAAAAGATAAAATTAAAGATAATATTATTGTAGGTTTATCTGATAAGTTAATTATGAGATGGGAAATTGTCACAATCTAAATCAAAGAATAATAATTATATCAAAAATTAAAAAACACTATCAAGTAATTTGCCGTATATTAATAAACTTATTCTTGTCTACTTAAACATCTAGATTAATACCGATAACGGTTCTAAAAGAGGAGTCCAATGTAAAGATATCACTACTTGTATTTAGCTTTTATTCTTAGAAACTTATTTCATTATAATTTTTGTTTGAACCTTCAAAATTTTTTAGACAAACATTTTGAAATCAATATTATAATTAAAATCCATTATTTATTAAAAGATAATTTTCGAATATTATAAAAAATAAAAAGATGAGGTTAAGGTCTTAATGTGGGGGTGGATTGTCAAAGCATTGTACACCAGTCGTAACAGTTGTACCCTCTTCTGCTCCTATTATTGTAGTTTGCCATGCATTGGAAGGTACCGTTCCATTAGGCGAAAAACTTCTTAGATCGTAGCTTCCTATTGTAGTAGGGGTGAAAGGACTAACAAAAAAAGAACCACTAATTGCAATATCTTCATCATCACATTCTGCGATACTAGTTGCTCCTGATAGGGGAAAAGGAACTGTATCTAGTACACCCTCCCTACCATACAAATTAGAACTATTAATTACGTTTATACCTGGTGGACCTTGTGTTCCATTAGCTCCAGGTGGACCTTGTGTTCCATTCAATCCTGGTGGACCTTGAGGACCAGGTGGACCTTGTGTTCCTGTTCTATTATCTCTATCTCGGAAATCCTTTCTATCTTTATCATTATCGAATTTAACATGTTTACAGAATTCTACAGAACTTACAAAAAAGCCTTCAAATGGACCTGTTCTACATTCATATTTTTTATCGTCTGTAGGGTATTGACTATAAGAACTATCACCATATTTGTCATATTCTTGAGCCATTGCTGGATTTAAAGGAAAACTATTCTGCTGCTGTTGTTGGTTCAGAAAAGGCACTAAAACTAACATTACCAGTGAACTTGCCAAAATTCCAAAGGTTAATGCTCTTATTGACTTGGACATACAACTATTTAGATATTTAAATATAATTGAAATTGGTAGGTACTATTGCTAACATAGTATTACTAAATTAGATTAGGAAATTAGGTCAGTTAATACTTATTCTGATTTATCATTGGGAATTTTTATTAGGAAAACCTATTGTTAAAATGTGTTGTTGATTTATTTGTTACAAAGTCTAATATATGTCTCATTCTATAATCTTATATCTTTTTGATATTTAGTTGATATACCAATGTATATAGTTAAACAAAATATATCATAGAGATAGAAAAGAAATTAGTCAGATAAATTAAATCTTTTTTTATTCTTCAATTAATAATTTGAGTTTTGTGAAATATAACCTATAATATATAATTACCATATGACTTATTATATTATTGTAATAATATTTGGTATTGTATGATTTAGGTTCATTATTATTCAAACAAGAATCAATTTTTCTTTATGGGAAATTCAACAGTTTTCTTCATTATACTGGATTAACTATACATACAATATCACTACCTATTAGAAAATGAGTAAAAACATATTCATTTTAATTTTACTTTTGATAGTTGTGTTAAAGGTATTAGCATTTTCATACATATTTTTACTATTCTTTAAATAATACATACATACATCTTTAGCTAAATTAGAACATCAATTAAGATATTTCTGTAAATTCTGAAAAATATTTTATAATTTTTAATTTGTCAACTCATATACTAGCATATAGTTCTAATTACTCAATAAAAAACACTAGAGATATACAAGTTTTATGACTAGTACATTTTAAGAGTTGTACTCTGTACCATTCTTATGTGAAATAAAATTTTAGTCATTCTTTACGAGTGGTGTGATGATAATAATAGTTCACACAGATTAGAATGTAAAGAAGTAGAAAATTATGATAAAGTTATGGAACCACATCCTAATTATCTATCTATATTCTATAATCGTGCTTTGGTGTATAAGCAACGGCTGAAGAAAATTTATTTAACAAAGATAAAAGAAAATTCTTAATATATAGGATATCGCTAAAAGAATAGATTTACGATTAAAATCCATAAAATTTCGGTATTCTTTGCCTGTAGAGAAAATATTTACCGAAATAATTGTCTAAATTTGTATTAGAATGCTTTTATTCAAATATGCTGTAATATATATTGAAGGAAAATATAGATGAAAAACTCTGTTATTGCAATTCAGTTCTTTGTGATAACTACAATAGTCTATGCGCTTCTAGTCCCTGTATTTTTTGAAATGGATAATATTTTTGGAGTAGAAAAAAACTTTGTCGATGATGGTAACTATGAGACGACACATAGTCAACAAGTAGTAGAAACAAAATGTAAATCACCTTGCCCATCTACTGCAGAAATGTGCATTGCAATGTGTGCTTAAAAACCTACTTTTTTATTTTTTGTTTATTAATTCGTGTTTTAATATAGTAAAGCCATAGCCCACTACTCATACGCTGCAAGCATTAATAGAATGCTATGACTTATTTGGAATTATGCCTATCTATGGTGTTGCTTGATATTATCATTCTGTTGTACAAGATATTTAAAAAATCAGGGAACTAGGTTAACAATCAATTTATATAAAGTCATAGCCAGAGTGAATAGAACGTCCTCCACGACAATGATTCAAACTATGATTACATTGTATGTGAACAATTTTCTGGTTATAAATCATAGAAAAATTACCTAGTATGCATATATATTTGAAAAGACCTACTAATTTTAAGTAACTTGTTTGTAAAGATAGTTAGGACGATAAAAGCTCACATTCAAAGTAATGTGAAGGTTCCTCATCCAACATTAGTAGCATTTGCTATCAGCGCGTCAATTACAGTCCTAGTGTTCGGTATATTATACATGGCTGATACTGGAACGATGGGAATAGTAGATGCTGAAGCCGCAAAATTTAAACCCAGGATAGACTAGTTGAATTATAGATATTAATATATTACACAATTTTATCTGCTAATATACTTTCTTCTTTTTCCAATATTACAAGTTAACCTTTATTTTATATAAATAAATTAGGAATAGATGTTCATATAGCTTAGTTCATCTTTTACTTTTTAGTTAATCTAGTACGGTATTTGAAACATGAAAAGTTTATTTTCATTTGCAAAGTTGTAGCAAGGTTCTATACTTAACATTCGGAGCTGTAGATATGAATGTTGCAATAACTTTTATTACAATAGATATGTTCAAATGCAAGTTTTATACAAGGAACAGTTTGTAGAGGATAAAAAAGATATTTTTGAATCCAAGATATAGATAATATATAAAATAAGGAACCTGAATAAAATTTACACTTATTGTTCTTTTGGTTTATCATCCATAAGCCTGTTGAATTCATCTAATTCCTTTTCATATAATGTTTCAGTTAAATTAGGATTAATTTTTAAGGCTTTTTCGTAATATAGTATCGCTTCATTGTCTTTTCCCATATTAGCAAGTATAAAGGCCATAGTACTTTGCAAAGTTTCATCCTTGGGATTATCTATAGCTGTTTTTTCTATAACCGAAAATGCTTCTTCATTCTTTCCCATTTCAGCTAAAGCTTCTGCTTTGTTATTTATTGCATAAACATCTAATTCATTCATAGATAGAACTTGGTCAAAATACGATATTGCCTCCTCATTTTTTTCCAGTGCCAATAAAGCACCTCCTTTGTTAATTAAAGCGTAAACATCTGATGAATTCATATGGAGTAATTGGTCAAAATATTGTATCGCCTCGTCATTTTTTTGCAATCCCAATAAAGCAAGACCTTTGTTATTTAAAGCCTTAACATTGGATGAATTTATTTCAAGAATTTGGTTAAAATAAGGTAGTGATTCTTTATATTTGTGCAACTCCAAAAAAGAAATACCTTTGTGATTGAGAGCATCAATCTCTGATGCATTTATTGACAAGATTTTGTCATAGTACGGCATTGCTTCATCATATTTTTTTTGGTTAAACAAGGTATCGGCTGTCTCGAACAATGTATCTAATTCTGTTGAATTACTGGTTTTTTGAGCATCAGCTAGAGATATAGAATAAGCAAATATAAAATAAGATGATAAAGCCAGAATAATTGTACTAACATACAAAAATTTCACGTAATTAATTCTTTTAGATAATAATGTGGCTCTCATCGTATTTTGTTCTAAGAACGAATTAATATAAATTTTATTGGTTATTTATTATATATGTGATTTTTTACAATTAAGAAAAAATTGATTCATACTTTAGGGACATTACAGTTTGATAATTTAGATGCTGATACTATATTAATGATTTAGAAAGAGCTATTGTTGATATCATCAAAAAAAGAATATACGAAAATGGATTTTTAATTAATATTTAACAAGTTAAATGATTCATTTCTCAACATGCAATCCTAGAATCTTTATTGAGTTACATATTAAAATATAATTATAAAAATCGTTTGCTGTTTTTAAAATAAAAAAAATTTTTGAAATATTAATGTGTTGGAATAATCTACTGATTTGGAGCTACTTGTTGTTCAACTAGATTCTTAGCATGATATTTGAACAATTTTTGTAATACTTCTGCACCAAGATAAGCTTTAACAGTCTCTTTCAGGTCTAAATTGGATATACCTTCAACTATAGCAGTAAATTTTGGATGTTTTGTCTTGAATTCTGTTATTTTTGCTTGAATTTGTTCTCCTGTTAGTGTTTCTTCGAATGGTGAACTACCACTGCTACCACCCGTTGCATTGGCTACTTTTTCTTCAACTAGGTTTTTAGCATGAAACTTAAGTATTTTTTGTATTGCTCCAGCAGCAAGATAACCTTTAACAGTCTCTTTTAAATCAAGGTTAGGTATTTCTTCAACTATAGCAGCAAACTTTGGATGTTTTGTCTTGAATTCTGTTATTTTTGCTTTTATTTGTTCTTCTGTAACTGTGTAATCTACTTCATCGTCTTGTTGTGCAATTACATTTCTAGGAATAGAAACAAATATTGCAGAACTTATTAAAAGAATCCCTAATGTTAGGGCAATAGATTTATTTTTCATTGCAAATTTATAACAATAAATATAAAATAAATATTTATTGAAATATGTAATTAATACGGAAACATGCAATTAATACACATATTCTAAAATTACATTAACTTTATAGAAAATATTTTCTTTGCCTAAGTCAAGTAATATGTATAATTTGCATAGATTATTATATTTCTGCATCTTTAAAATCAATTATATACTTTATTTTATAACATAATTTATGAACGTAAAAATTTATTCAACAATAGCTCTATCTATTCTTGTATTCGGTTTAATTACTGCAATACCAGCCGCATTTGTCAGTGTATTAGCACAAGGTGACGGTGGTAGTGACACAAGTGGAAATACAACTAGTGGAGATATAAGCGGGGGAAACACAACTGGAGCAACTAATACAGGAAATGCAACAGTAATTGGTTCTCAAGGAATTACTTCTGAAGATGATAAAGATATAAAGATGATAAAGATGATGAAGATGATAAAGATGAATATTAATAAGTATTAAATAAGGATTGAACTAACAATAGGCGATATAGCTTATTTTGTTCAACCCTCTTCAGATTTTATTTGTAATACTATTGTTAGAGGCATATTACCAAAACGTCATAATGGATTAGAATCTCCAACAGTATATGTACTAGTTACAGATAACAAATTTGACTTTTATAATATAACAGAAATAGCT
>DASUZI010000240.1:0-2845 GCA_036376955.1 Nitrososphaeraceae archaeon | reverse complement strand
TGGCACTATATGATTGCAGAGTTTCAATATCACATAAAATATTAAATAAAAAATCTCATCTTAGAATATTAAATAGTTTATTGTTATGAGACTTTAATGAGCGACTTAGAAAGATTTAACGAGCCATTAAATTTTGATTATTCACCTATTAGGATTTGATAACCACAAATAGAAAATATTTGTTAATTAACACTTCATGTATGATACTATTAATTAGTTGTTGGTCTCTCTTTCGGTTTTGTTTTTTTATGTCTACTAGTTGCTATCCATTTCTTTCTATTGAAAAAATAAAGTAATGCTCCAGTTATTGCTGTCATCGTGATTAAGACTATTATAATCCCCGAAGGTAATCGTCCTAGATTATCCAAGTCTACTCCATTCATACCATATATACCTACTACGAGTGTGAGTGGAAGTAATATGGTGGCAAATATAGTAAGAACTCTCATTGTATCATTCATTTGAAGCGAAATGTTTGCAATATAAAGATCTCTTGCTGAATTTATGGTGTCCCGATAAGACTCGATTAATTCTATTAGTTGAGTAATGTTATCATAAGTCATTCTAACATATTTTATCTCATCCTTGTTCTCCTCAGTGTGCACCAAGAAATTAAACACATCTCTTACTAGCCAGAAGTGTCTTCGGAATACTATCAGTTGTCTAGACAGAATATCAAGCGATTCAAGAGTTTCTCTACTTGATTCATTTATGAGTTTTCTTCAAGGTCTGTAATCATTAATTCTATAGCCGTTAAAGCTTGCTCATACCTATTTACTATTTCATATAGAATACTAGTTCAACGCTTCTATGGAATCCTTTAGAATTTTTTTGTTTTCTTCTTCCCATAGTTTTCATATTTTTAATAAGATCTACCTCAGCAGAATGAATTGAAATAAGCCAATTCTTACCGCAAAATAAGTATATGCCCTCAGTCAGAATTGTTTGAGAATTTTTGTATTTAACATCTAATATGATAATGAATATGTGACTTTCTAATACTCTGATCTGTGGTTTTTTATTTTTATTTAGATATAGTTCTATTGCCTTGGAATCTAGATTTAATGTGGTCTTGAGATTTTCAAGATATCAACACTAGGATCGATTAAGTCAATCCAAACCTTATTTCCGACGATTTCTAAACTCTTTAAGAGGTCATTACTCTCTATGGCTTCATGCTCATTGTATGTTATTATCGTCTGCATTTGATCTTCTCTACTACTAGTGATAGTTTCAACTTTACTAAAAAATAAAAATAATACTAGATATAAGCGTCCTAAGCAAATATGGGATTTGGACTAGGTTAAGTTAAAACCTAGTTGTTGTTAGTATCTACGTCTTTATTTTGGCTATTGCCTGATACTGCTTGTATGTAATTGATGTTTGTTTTTGTACAAGCCTTTAGATTATCACGTGTTTGTTCAAGTGCTGTATTGTATACTCTCATATTTGATGCTAGAGCATTATTTATTAGATTGCTAGTATTTAACAGATAACTTGTAAAGTTATTTACCAAAACTGCATAATTTTCAGCAATTCTTTGTGGGTTATATAAATCCCATACACCACCACTATTTTTGTCTACTTGTTGTGATTGAAAAGAGTTTATTACTTGTTTTTGAGCTTCGATATAGTCAGAAGCAATATCTTTTATAGTTTTAATAGTTTGTTCTTGATACTCAGCAATACGTTGTGTATATCGTGGAATCTCTCGTGTAGCTTCATCAGTTGTTCTTTTTACATTATTTAATGTATTGTCTAGAGTCTTGTTTATTGCATCTTGTTGTTGATTTAAGGTGTTATTGTAGTCTATATTTGTTGTTCTTTCATTGAAATTGGTGTTGTCTGTGCTAAATTTAGTTGTATTTTTATCATTTATTTTTATTTCTTCTTTTGATGACATCTTTATACTTAAATTACCAAAATAAATAAACTAATGTAATAGTATGTAGTGTATAATCAAGTTCTCTAGATACAACATTTTTATATATCTTGTATAAGATATTCATCCAATCCTAGAAATTTTTTATTTGTAAATTTATTTAATATTTATTTCATTAAATTAAATTATTATTAAAATTATTATTAAAATTTTAATTATTTTTTTCTCTACGAATACATACTATTCATGAATCTGTAAAATCTTCAACTATTAATGTGTCAAAATCTGTCCAAATATTAGGACCATTAAATATCGAGATTTGAAAATGTAAATGTGGAATATATGTATAACCAGTCATACCTACTTCAGCAATTTTTTGTCCTTGTTTAACTTTTTGTCCTTCTTTTACATTAGAACTATTAAATTTGAGATGATCATATCTTGACGTTTCTTCATTCTTATGCATAATCGAAATAAAATTAGAAAAGTTTCCAATAAGCAGGACTAGGACCGCCTATTGTGGAGTCATCTTTAACAAATGTTATTGTTCCATCGGTTGCTGCAAGTACAGGGGTATTTTCTGGAACTATAAAGTCTATTGCATTTCTTAACATTCCTATATGAGCAGGTGATGTATTTCGATCTATTCTTTGAATAGAATTCCTTGGTACAGGAAAATGATATTTATTTAAAGCACTTCTATTATCTAAGGTATTCTTATTCTTCACTACTGTTATTAGACAAGAATATTATTTAATAATTCATAATACATGTTTTATATTCTACATATTGAATTAACATTGATGAAATTTGAAAAAGCTAATACTATACATAGAGACCATCTCAAAAAAATAGATAGGAATATTACTACCTAGAGAAGAGAAGGAAAAAGATATTTCGCAAGAGACATCATACAACAAAAAGACGAGATATAGAAAGAACAAATTCATGGCATAATAGATT
>DASUZI010000239.1:0-4372 GCA_036376955.1 Nitrososphaeraceae archaeon | reverse complement strand
TGAGATTTGTAGGCTCGATCCGATCTCATTTTTGTATTCATAAAAAATTTTACTATAGACTAAGTATTCTTCTATTTTGATTGTACTCAACCATTTTATTTATGTACTTATAAAACAGTAGTAATTCGTTCATATGTTGCTTTTATAAATAAATATTAGAATTGATTATCAAATTTACTATAGAAAATGTGTTTTATAAAACAAATATTTTTATAAAATAATGCACTTAGAAAAAATATAGAAATGATTATCAATAATGGTTTGGATCACCTTTATTCTTATTAGAATAATAATTGTTGAATGACCTAAATCAAAAATGTCGAATAAATCACGAATTATTCTACCATTATTACTCTTAGAATTCGTTAATTATATCTACATAATTATCAACAATCTTTTCTGTAAAACTACGTGTGTATTTAGATAGTAGGTCTTGCAGTATCAATCTATCCATTCCAATCTCATAATAATTGAATTCATTCTGTTTACGTACCTTGACAATATTAGCAGCTTTTAATCTTGCCATGTGCCATGATATAGTAGAAGGAACTTTTTTCGTATGTACCATGATATCATTAAATCCACATATTCCATTCTCTAGTATGTACAGGATAATTTTGCGAGTAGTTTCTTGTTGCAATAGCCCTATTATATGAGATTCATGAGTAGAAACATCATAAGAGAAATATCTTGTAACTCTATTGTTAACTCGATTTACCCGTATCTTTCCAGAATTATCAAGAGATCTTAAATGATAGGATAAAACCCCATTAGAAAGTCCAGTCATTCTTAACAGTTCTCTGTATCTTATTCCAGGAATTTCATTAACATATTTAACTATTTTATCTTGAGTTGAATATGTTTTTCTCAGATTATTAATTGTAGACATACTACTATACCTGCTTTACCTAGCCTGAGGACTTTTCAGAAAAGAGATACCAAAGAAGATAATCATTATCAGCAAGATGAGATGAGATGTCTCAATATTAGCTTGAGTAATAAAGAGTGAATGAATATCTTCAGTTGAATTTAATAAATATACATACTCAGCAATAACCAATGTAATAAAGCCCAAAGTCATGAAAAATATACGACTGGTTCTACATTTGAGATAAGCCATTATAGATACAACAGCAAGAAATTGAGAGATTATCAAAGCAACAAGATGTATTAGAATATGATATATCATGTGTTGATGAAATAAGTGAGGTAGAATAAATGGAACGACAGAGAGAGAAAGAACAATACTTGCGATTAATACCAATAATCTAGGTTTATTATAAAATGTTCCAGGACTATTGTCATTTCTTAACAACAGAGAAAGTACCAATAGTTTACATAAATGTATTCTGGTACAACTTTAGAATGAATGAAAGAATGAAAGTGAGTGTGAATAAAATTGTTAGTAATCTATAAAATAACAAATATAGAATGAAAATAACCATTATCTGGAGTAATATTCGAATATTGTACTATAAAGTATAATATTAAAAAACCTCAGAAAGATTCAATGGAAATATTAAAAAATACAACATTATTGCAATTTACCTCTCTCTGTGATAGCAGGAATTTTTAATAATTCCACTATCTTATGAACAAGATAATTCAACCATGAATAATACTCCAATAGCAAATCTTACTCAAACAGAATTATAAGAGGAATATGAAACTACTGAGGTAGGCCATTCAGCAGAAGAAAAAGAAAAGACATAATGAAAGAATGCTATATTGAAATAAATTGAAGATATTTGATTAAATTATTTAAAAAAAATAATAATACGTAGGATCTTTTGTAAATAATAATTATTTATTTAATATGCTTGTGGTCTTCATATGAAGAAATCAGTGTTAAAATATTATCATCTTGATCTTTAATCTGTGACATTATACCACCCCAATCCTGTTTTTTTGGTTCTGTAATATTTACTTCCTTCTCTTGTAATTCTTTGTATGTATTATCAATATTTTTGGTATAAAACCAGAGGTTTGTCATAGTTCCTATTTCTTTTTTTGCTTGTTCCATCTCTTCATTTGTCATCATATCTGGATGTGGTTCCATCAAACTTATAGTAGATGTAGAATTTTTAGGTCCCACTTCAATCCATTTTGTATTCTTATAAGGATACTCACCTTTAATGTCAAATCCAAGTTTTTGAGTATAAAATTCTATCGCCCTTGCTTGATTTGATACAAATATTACTATTCCTCCAATACTATCAATCATACAAATAAGAAAATCGATATGATTATAATGTTTATCTATTTATTTTGTATACTAAACTCAGTCTGGTTGAGGAGCAGACTCGAGTATTTATTATTTTAAATTTCTTATCTGCAACTAATGAACTATTATCCCATATATGACATAATAATCATCATTATCGTAGGATTGGATTTTGAGTCATCTATAGATAGTGTATACAATGAATTAACTAACTATTGTTAATTTAAGTTCATATGGATATATGTTCATCTTATCTTTTTTTCTCTTTCCAAATTAAATTTAATTTTTAGAATTTTCAAGTATAAGAGTAAATTCAAATGTTGCACCTTTTCCATCTGGATTATTATAACCACTTATAGTTCCACCATGAGCTTCGACAATATTTTTTGAAATATATAGACCAAGTCCAGTTCCTATCTCTGATTTTGTTGTAAACTTATGGAACAAAGTATGCAAAATTCCTTTATCTATTCCTTTACCATTATCTTGCACACTAATTTTTACTTGTTTATTACTATAGTCTTTTTTTATTTTGACAATGATTTTGCCATTTTCAGTAAATTGGTATGCATTATTGAGCATATTTGAAATTACTTGTTGTATTCTATTTTTATCTGCGTATACAAATAATTCTTTATCTCTAGTAGAATATTTTTGAGAACTTTCGTCTAAGCATATAAGTTTAATTTCATTTTTTTTCTCATTCTTAATTTTATTTGCTAATTCATCTATTGATTCTTTTATTATTTGATTGATGTCAAATTTTTCCTTGTTTAAATTTAAGTTATTGCTCTCAATTCTTGCTATATCTAAAATATCTTCTGTTAATCGATATAGTCTTTCCGAATTTCGCTCTAATGGTTCTAAATATTTTTTAAAATTTTCAGGAAAACTTTTGACCATCTCTAGGTATCCAACAATTGATTGGACTGGTGTACGCAATTCATGTGCTGCTATATTTATGAACTCTTTTTGCATACTATCTTGTCTTTTGAGTTCCTCATTCAGTTGCTTTAAGGATATATTAGAATGTTGTAACGCTTTGGTTTTTTTATCTATCTCTATTTTTAACAACTTTGTAATTTGTTTATGCTTTATGTCCAATTGCGAATATGTAAGAATTATAGCTACTGTAGTTATTATAATTGAAATCACTATTCCGATAATATATATGAAAAGTAAATTTTGTCCATCGACGACTGATTGATTTGTATTATTTTGAAGTATCATTTCTTCTTCATTAATAATTAAGGAAATATTATTTCTAATCTGGTCCATTAATATTCTTCCTTCATCACTTAAGATCATTTCTGCAGAAGCATTAAATCCATGTGTTCTCATTGTATCTAATGATTTTTCCATCTGAGAAATTTTGCCTTGAAGAAGAGGATAGATATTGAGCTTTGCATTTTGTAATAGATCTGAATGTTCATCGTCAATTAATTTTTCAAGTCTTACAATTGTCGAATTTAAATTGTTTAATGAGTATGTATATGGTTCTAAATATGTCTCATTTCCAGTAATAATAAAACCACGCTGTCCAGTTTCAGCATTAATGATTAGAGTAAGTAAATTTTGTAATGATAGAATCACTTTATGTGTTTCTTCAATAAATTTTGTTTGTTGTTGAAAAGAAATTATGTTTTCATAAGTTTTTGTACCTATAACCAAAAGAGTAACTAATGGTAAAGCAATTGCAATTAAAAGTAATTTATTACCTACTATCATTAAAATATCCTCTTTATATTCTTGTAGTAATACTAATTTTAATGTAAATATTACTAAATAAAGTAACTATCATTCACTGTCTTTTTTTATTAATTATGAATGTATTAATAATTATGAATGTATTAATAAGAGTTAGGCATTAAATTAGTTTTACAATTAATATCTTGAGAAAGAGTAAATTCATACATAGATATTGACAAAATTGATTCATGGAAATATACTTTATTCAATCAATTAATCGAAAAGAAAAAGAAAATTTATTTTTATTTATCTGTTATACGCTGATGATCTTTCTATTTTTCTTGCATAATTAAAGTTATTTTGCATGATATCATTGTAATATCTTTGTGTAAGTTCTAGTGATTTATTAAAATTCTCAACTCCACCTACAATGATTTCATTAATGGAATTTGTTGTATT
>DASUZI010000238.1:0-2687 GCA_036376955.1 Nitrososphaeraceae archaeon | reverse complement strand
GGAGCAAAAGACCTAACAACTAATATCACCGAAGGTGCAAAGGGTCTTGCTGAAACTGTTGGTAAAGGTTTACAGGATTTAGCCAAATAATCACCTTTTCTTTTTTTTAGACAATTAAAAATTTTAGATTAATTTTTGTCGATATCTAATCTTTCCAAGAAGATAGTCTGTTTATATTATTAAATGTAATAATATTGACTAAAAATTGTTTTAATAGCTAGTTATAATAAAATAAAATTATTTAATAGATTCGTCTAAATGTTGGATTTCTCAACATCATCTGCTGAGATGTATCCAATTAATCTTATTTTTAGCACCAACAGAATCTAAATTATTGGGAATAACCAAATATCTAAGTTGAAAAAGAGATATGTATTAAAGCTTATGATCTTTAATAAAAAACAACCTAATTACAATTGTATAATGCAAAGATCAGAAATAGAATGTATTTTAAATTGTAAGTGAAATAATATTATACACAGTCCTTTATAGCAAATAGATTATACAATACACGGGTTAAATACAATGTATTACTACTGATTATATGTCATACGATAGTAGCAATTTTAGTTCCGAAGAAATTATTAAAAAAGAAGCAAGAGGGTTAGGAGATGATACTGATTTTGGCGAAGTTCAAGAAATCTTGGGAGAATATATCATTACTCAAAAAGGTACTGTAGATAAAGAGAGATATTATATTCCAAAGAGCCAAGTTGAACGCTTTGATGGTGATACAGTTTATTTTAAAGTGACAAAAGAAGAAGCCAAACAATATAAAAGAGACTAACTACATTTTTTTCAATAATTTTTTTGAACCCTAAACCAACAACAATCAGAATATTATGTAATTAGTAAAATTTTTGAAAAGACATAATTCATTTCAACAAACTTTATTAGAATAAATCTAATAATATTTTTGTAAATTTTCGTTTATTTCTACTTATTTCTATTTATCTCTGTTACGACCTTGTCTATTAAACAACAATTGACCTAATTTCGACTTTAAGTAAAGGTCCAAGTCATTATAACTATCTTTGAGAACATTATGACTTGTAGAGATTTTATTATAATCATTTGAGATTATTTCAAGCTTTTCTGTTCTTTCTATAAATGTCGTCCCATCTGATAGCATGTACAAGTCGTAAATAATTAGATATTTTTTATTTTTGTGCGAAATATGTATATCTGGAAATATATCCTTATTTGGGTAAGCCTTTTCTTTACCTTTTGGTCTCTCTAAGCTATTTATCAGTTCATAAATGGTTTCAAAATATGGAATGACCTTTATTATAAAACCTTTTAGTTCATTTATTTCTCTATGGCTTATTCCATATGATTTTTCATTCCATTTGAAATAGTAATTGCCAACTTCAATTTTAGGTTTTTCATAGACATTCGATATAATATGATGAGCTATTATATCTTCACTAATTCTCAAGAAGTCATTAATGATATTTTCAGATTAATAAAGTCTCTTTCCAAATTTTAGATAGAATAGAATTTACCTCCTGTGAATTCACTTTTCACGTTCTGATCTAAATTTTCGTTACTAAATTGTACTATGATGATATTAATACCCTTACCAATATTTTATATACAGTATCTAAACTGTAAGTCAGTGACTTTTAATTAATGAAATGAGCATCTTGTGAAGAATGTATTATATTTCAACTTATTGTAAAACTATAATTTAATAAATTCTTGACATTCAATATTTAATAACTATTTATTACAACCATTGCAATAATTAATAAGATTTGTTATATCTTCTTTCTATACAAAGGTAATCATTTATTATATTTAATATCATTCTTTTTTATGATTAATCTATTATGTTGTGACTGGTGATATAACATGATTCATTACTAGATTCATTACATGTAGAAAATTATGAAATACAGGTTGAAAGAGATATGAACTCATATTATTCTGAATTATTTATTTACAAGACAGTTTAATGAAATTCTTTTAATCTTTAGTGATAAATTTTGAAGAAGTGTTGAAATTTCATTATTGAATGTTTTTAAGAGAGAATGTCCTACAATATCTATGTCCTCTCAGGAAGATGAAAAAGAAATTGTTGATGTAAAAGAAAACCCACATAAAAAAGATTTTTTATCATCACTTGATTTTAACTTCGGTCATTACATGAATAACGCTAGTACGACCTCCTCTTTGCCTCAAGAGAAAAGAAGGGCTCCTCCACGAAATTTTGATGACTTGGTCAATTATCCACAAACAGTAAAGACCATAAAAGAAATAAAAACTAACTTCTTAGAGGAACATAAGTATATCATAAACACATACTATTCGATATATTCTAATCGATTAAATGAGATACTAGATTTTAACTTGAATAATTTAGTTTCTATAGAGAAATATTCAAAAGCATATCGTAAAATAAATCGAAACCTCCTTGATAATCAACTTGATACTACAAAGATAATCGATGATATAGTAGTAAAAAATATGGACACATTTCTTAAATCGATAGAACTAGCTCAAAAATTTTACTTTGACGTCCTCCAAAGTTGTTATAATTATATTACAATGTTAAAAAACGAATCTTACAAGTAGTATTTGGTATTCGTATTTATTTTTTCAATCAACAATTATTGTCTTTTAAAAAGATTTATCTTCCTAAGTGGTTTTAGTCAGATTATTAAATATGAGCGATATTGCTTCTA
>DASUZI010000237.1:0-21544 GCA_036376955.1 Nitrososphaeraceae archaeon | reverse complement strand
GTCTTAGCTTTCACTACCTTAACTGGTATTAGGCATTTAGAAGACTTACAAAGTACCAAAATGATCAAAAATGATAGGCAATACTACATCAATAAAAACACAATGTTATTAGAAAATTTTCGCTTTCCTCAATTTTTTATTAGAAGAACAAAGAAAGCATACATAAGTATTATAAATGAAACTATTTTAGATTTAGCAAGAAATTCTGGAACACTACATTCCTACAATTCATTAGCATCAGGAATTAAACGTGATAATTCAAATTATGATATTAATACTAAATACTCTAGAAAAATCTTTGCAACCAAATTACGAAACAATGGCATAGAACAAGAAATCATAGACTGATTGCAGGGATGTATACCAAAGGCAGTATTTGTAAGGCATTACTACTGGCCTGACCTGCAACGATTTGACAAGATTAGGTCGTTGTTAGATAATTTGTATGATCAACTTATATGATATTTAATAATTTGATATCTATAAAATGGTATTAAATTGTATGGGAGAAGCTTATGTCCAAAATCAAATAGTTAGTCTTTAATATTCTTTTCAAGTCTTATAATCTATAGTTATTTCCAAATACCATCAATATCAAATATATTTATAAAAATTATACCATTCTAGGTATATGCGATCTCACTATGTTTCATCTAATATAATAATAACAAAAATTATGCTCATTACAACTATTGTATTAATATTATCTAATACTAATACTATAGCTTATTCTACTCCTCAACCTAGTGCTGATTCACTAATTTTTGAAGATTCTGAAATAGGAGTAAAGTTTGAATATCCTAACGATTGGGTTAGACAAGACTCTTTTCTTTATGGTCCTGATTCTGAATGTTCATCATTACCATGTAATAGATTACCTCAAGTGCTTGTTAGTAAGGATGCCTTTGTCTATGAAGGGTTTTCTCTTGAAGATTATATGAATCAACAAAAATTGTATCATGAATATGCCGAAGGATATCAACCTATTGCATTAAATAAGACACAAATTGGTGAAAATAATGCATTTTATTATGTTTATAGTACTAAGTCTCCTTTGATAATGGAAAATGAAGAAATTATAAATCATGAAATATATACTACCAAAGGTATAAATCTCTATAAAATATCATTTACAGCCATTCATAATGAACAATATGATAAATATTTGAAATCATTCAATAAGATGATAGATACTTTTGAAATCACTTAGAAGTTATATAATGGTATCACAAATTTTATTTTTAAATTCTAATTCAATAGTTTAAATAAAAAGGGTGTAGGTATTGTATACACATATTATAACCTATCCATATTTTTCATCTAATGAACTTTTACTTGAATTCGAATGATACTCTATTCAAGCTATATTATTTATTTATAAATAATTCAACTATTACAATAGGATTTCAAAATCTGTATGTATACGATATTTTTAACTATAATCAAAGATTATACTTATCATAATAACTACTGATATTACGAATTTCAAAATAGAACGTTGTAGAATGATTATGAATCAAAATGTTTTGGGGTTTTAAAAATAAATCGGACTTTGATATCAAACTTATTTACAATCTTTTCTGCATTTCTTTAATGTTCAAAGACAGTCATATTAGATATTGCTATATCAAATAAGATTAAATCTTATATCAAGGGTTTGAAAGAATATAACTCATCCAAAAATTTTTGAATGTATAGAATAAAAACTACGCACTTCTAATTCAGGTTTAAGATGTATAAAAAACCTATCTCTTCCTTTACAAACATAAATCTTCTGCAAGGATGTTTTGTAGTTAATGTAAGATGTTTTCTTTAAGGAATTCTTATTCAAAGAAAATAACATTGAGTCAAAATGAAGATATTTTTTTAGGTAAATAATACGTTAAATAAATTTTTCTTGTAATAAAATCCTTGGTTAGTCTATATTCAGAATGAAATCTTCATATATTGTTATTTTGTCATCTTTTCTTCCTTGATGAATATGATTTATTTATTTAACATTTTTGATTCCTTTGATATTTTCTAGGAACTTTAAATCATTTACCATTATTTGCAATAGTACAGTCAATTCTGTTGAGGGTATTAAATTTCTATATGTTTGGATGAATATAAGTTGATCATCAGTTATCAAGCCAAAAATTCTCAAATTAGAAATCAGGTTTTTAACATTATCAGAAACTATCTTATTTAATTCAGTAGGCCTGTAAGGTTAGAGATAAGAAAAACATTGTCTCCCGAGAAAAAGAGGAGTTGAAGCCTTTTTTATATGTAAATTTATTTTTAAATTTTTCAGTGTATGATTCTAAATCATAATAAGAAACTTTATTCAACATAATACCTAATTCAATCAGTAAGTCGAGCAATGTGATTATTTCATTTTCAGAAAAATTTACTGAGTTTCTTACTTCTTTAGTGTCCATATTCCAATAAACCTTCTCATAATTAAACAAAATCTATTATTTAATGTATTATAATAAGAATACTACATACAAAAGATGTACTATTTTATTAAAAGAGGACATCTATAAAAGACAAAAGACAAAAGGAAGATTTGGCGAATCTTTTTCAGAGTTAATTTGCAGACTTTTAGATGAGATAAATTTCAAAAAAATTCTTTAAGATTTTCTTATTGTAAATATGTCTTAAACTGTCAGCTTGTGACATATAATAAGTAATGTCAGAGTTTATTTTTTACCTATGATAACCCTGTTCATTTTAGAATTTTTTATGTCTTATTTTACTAGATATAAAATGTTAAACAAGATTGGTTATGTCTATTAGAGATGAATTAAGAAAGATTTTGACTATTATTAGTGATCTAACTGATAATGAAACAAATACTACTGTAAAAGATATTCAAATAATTCTCGAAGCTAATCGTCCTTCTGAAGAAGTAGATGAATTTTTAAATGGATTACAGTCACTAGAGTATATAAAAGAATATAAGTTTAAACCTGCTGATGCAGACTATAAACTATACCAGATTACTAAGAAAGGAAAAAAAGAGATATACAATAAAGGATCTAGATAGGTATATCATCGATAATACAACATGAAATAAATATTTGACTAATTGTTATAAACTGTTATAATGCTACATCAGATTATATAAACAACGATATTCATGAAATGTTTATCTTTAAAACAACCTTTCGCAGATTTGCTAGCGCTCGGTGAAAAAACAATAGAGTTACGAAAATGGAATACTAAATTTAGAGGAGAATTTCTTATTCATGCTTCAAAAAATATGGATATTGATTCTTGTGATAGATTAGATATTGATATCGACAAGCTTTCAGTCGGCGCAATAATAGGTTCTGCATTTTTATATGATTTTAAAGTTTATAGTAATCAAGAAGACTTTAGCAGAGATAAACAAAAGCATTTTTCGATTATTTCCAAATATTATGATGGTTACAAATTTGGATTTTTAATCAGAAATACTAAAATGTTTAAAAAACCAATTGAACATCCAGGTAAATTAAGATTTTTTGAAGTAAATCATTCAATAATTAATTAAAGTTGTAGATGTGAGATTCAAATTTAAAATATTAAAATTTCATTATTTTCTCTATCTTATAAGATATAATAAAATGATTCAAAAGTATATTGAATCAAATTAATAAAATTTAAACTTAAACTTTAAAACCAATAAGGATCTAATAATAAAGCTAAATACATGATTCCAGTATCTCTACAATATACTCTTCTATTTGAACCGATATCGGTATTACTTCCTCCTCCTCAAATTTTCTAACAAATTCATATATCATACAGATTTAAAAGTAAATTATATATAGAATGAATTGTTGACAAAATTAAATACGATAATTATTTCATACTACAATTTTGAGCAAAGACATGGATATTTTTTAATTTTTTTTATTTACAAATAATAATCATTATTTTTTGCTATGATTATGTTACATCTTCTGTGGTATTAATATTAATGAAGCAAATCAATTATTTAATAATATGGGAAGTAGGAGTAGAACAGAAATTGTGAGCAATATACTCGATGCTGCAAATGGAGGAGCAACCAAAACAAAAATTATGTACTTTACATTTCTAAGTTATAACTTATTATACGAATACCTTTCAATTTTGATAGAAGACAATCTAATAATATATAATGAAGGGACCCAAACCTATAAGACTACAGAAAAGTATTAAACTATTTTAAAACGAGGAAGAAAATTGGTGAATTATTACATATTACTTCCAAAAATGATTAGTTAATTGGATAAATTAATAATATATCCTAATTTTTAGTATGGATAGATTCTTAAGACTATAATCATTTTTGACAACTATGGTATGCAAAGGAATATGTTCACGCCACAGAGCAATCAAACCAACAAGTGGACAACGTTATACAATAGGACAAAAACGTTGTCAGGTTTGTCAAATTTTTATTAATTGGCAGGGATTTTATTGCCCATGTTGTGGATATAAATTAAGAGGAAAACCAAGAAATAGCAAATTTAAAGAAATGATGATGTTAAATCCACTTAGTAAAATTATTTAGAGAATTCATAAATATCAGTTTGGTTAATTTTCTAGAATATTGTTTATATGTTCTATACTTCTTAGAAGTTGGTATTCTATAATGTAGAACAGGAAATGGTCTTGTATTGTAACTGTTATAGTGATTCTATCCATACCAGTAACTATTCTAAGTTCAGAAGAATCTAGCAAATTAGGACAAGGAATGGAAGATAATACATTCTTGGATTATTTTTTATATATTTTATTTCTTAAGTAGTTGCTAAGAATAACTCGAACAGTTTCAGGTATAGTTTCAAGATACATTTCTTTACGTTCATTTTCTAAAACTTTTACCATTTCTTCAGGTAATGATAACATTACTCGCTTCATTGCCATGTTTATATCAATAGATAGCACTAGATAACTTTATAAATTTATTGATACATTTAGTAATAATTGTCAAAGGATAAATCATTAACCGCCTTACTGACCAGTACAGAATTAGAATGGTTAATGGTAATACGAAAGTTTCAAAAGTTTATCAATATAGAATGAGAAGCGATATCAAAAAGAAACTTCAAGTTTTTCAAGTATCAGAATTGCCCTTACTCAAAATGGTTTTATTAATGAGCCGAGTGTATTTACTCAGCTGAGTGCTAATACTCAGAATACAAGGTCTACGGTTCAACTATCTTCAAAAAATAATCTGGTTTTAGCAAATGACAGCAGCGATTTATCTAGTATTGGCATAAATGCTGAAAATAACACTTATAAAAATAATCAGATAGATAAGGATGGGAGGGCCGGTGGTCTAGCCTGGTTAGGATACCGCCTTGACATGGCGGGGATCACGCGTTCGAATCGCGTTCGGCCCACTCTTTTTACCTTATATTTATAGGATGGCTTTCCGCAAAGTACTACTATTATCTGATATACGCATTGTAATAGCGAGCAATTTATTTGATGGGTTATTTTCCTATAATTCTATGTAATGATATACCTTCCCAATGTTTGATTTAGTAGCCATACGATGGTAATTTTTTATAATTTCTTGCACTTCAAAATATCAGATCAAGATAAAATTTAATCATACAACCAAGATTATTATTCGTTCTAATAATATAAAATTGAGCGATTTATCCCTTAAATTCCTAGACATATTATTTCAATTTAATCATTTTTCAGATTAAAGCAAAACTTCTTTTTTTCCGGTATAAAAATTTAAAACAATTGTGAAAAATATAATTTGTGTGACTATAAGGACTACTACTATAAAAAATCTTCAAAATTTAGGAAGCATTGATGAGATTGTTGATTAGTAATCATGTATGAAATAAACTACAAAATGGAATTATTGATACCTATCTAAACATAAGAATTAAGCTTAATGATTTACCCCAGTAATTGCTTTTACGAGTTCTTTTATATATCTGCTTCTACAGATATATAAGATTATTCTTAGGCTATTGTCAATCCTTTTTATATATTATGTCATTAACATTTCTATAAAGCGTTTAAAAAGCATTAAGGATCAAGTCAATAATAGTGTTTGACCATTATGACGACAATAAATTTAAAAAAATAATAGACGAATTTATTTTATCTTCCACAAACGATATGTCATTAACAAGTGCCATACGGAATATTGATTTTGAGGCAGCAAAATTAGGGATTTCATTTTACCAAATGATCTTTATATTAATCCAAAAAGAATCGAGTCATAACAGAAAAAAGAAATTATAGATAAAGTTTATCTTCGATCCTAGTTTAAAAACAATAGTTTTTGTCCAAGTGAAACCTATATAATATTAACTCTTAGGGAAGATTCTAAAAATACGATAATAAAAAATAAAAATTGTCATTGTCATTATAGATAAGTTTAATATTTTCCTCAAGTATACTTCCTCCCTGACAATCTATTATTTCATTAGATTTTTACTATTTGTTATATTCTTTGTGTTAGTACAATTTTTATCATCCTTGCTCTTATTATCGAAACTACCATATCCAGTAGGTGCATCATCAAACTCCATAGTATGACTATGGTCTTAGTCGGATCTATTCTACTCATTTCAATAAAACAGAGCCTTCCAATATCTCTTTAGTCCATATATACTAATTTTCCACAACATATATCCCTATAAATCAAAAAATAATTTTTGAATTATTTTACTTGTGTACTTCCCTATAAGATTGGAATGTTAGCAGGAGAATACTTGATTGAAAATCATAATTTGAAGGTAATGATTTAACTTTCATTTTCAAAAGTCCAATTTCAAAGATCTTAATCCCACAAAATAACGTAGATTATCTCTATGAAAAGGAACACTTAAAGTGAGTCTATTACTCTAAAATTCTCAAGTCTTCCAACTTTTGATCATTTATGTATAATTCGGTTTTCCTTCAAGAATTCAATTCCTCACAGCAACATTATTAAAAAGTCCCAGAAATGTAGGATAAAAATTAGATTAACTGAAAATATGGGGATGGATTGGAGTTATCATTTATTTCAGACTATATGGTCCCTCCGTAATAATAATTTTTTCTTCTTTAATTTTCTCATCTATCTGTAAAAATTTTTTATTACTGAGATTCCCATAGATTGCATATACCAATAGCAATATTTTCTGAAAATTATTCCTTAACAGTTCATGCAATAAAACACATAGATATTGTAGACAAACTAACGTCTTACGTTCAACAAAACTCCATATATGATACCTTTCTGATGATGCTAGTATTCTTTTTATATATTTATATAAATCTAGCAAAAAATATAAATAAGTTAAAAATAATTTTATTTTTTCATAGCATCTTTTATTTAATTAGCTTTTAATAGTCCTACTCTATCTCACAATATACACAACATATTAAATTAAATTTTAGAAATGCTCATATACTCTGGTTCTTGTATTATTTATATGTCTGCTTTAAATGAGATTAGAAAGTTTTTTCAAGGGTTGCAGACATTATACCAGACATACTTACCAAATGTAGATCCTATCTTAATTAATGATTTATTATCAAGACAACAAAAAAATACGAATAATGCACCCTTTTATATGGTTGAAATGTTTACTGAAGAGGGAACAGATGAAGAGGCAAAAAGAGAATTTATAATCAGAAAAACAGGAATGGCACCAGCTATATATGATAAAGGTACTCATTATGTAACCAATCAGAGACTTACACTAGAATTACTTAATGAATTAGCTGAACCAGAAGATGTTCTAGAAATTACTGGTGATTATACTGGTAATTTATCAGGGGTTGGTGCATCACATGATTATAGTGGTAATCCATCCGGAGTGGGCTCTTTACATTCTAGAAGTAGATTTGAGAGATCTTATCCTAGTAAAAAAAATGTAGATAGTAAATTGGAAAATTCGGCAGAAGAGTCCCAACAACTTGATGTTGATAAGCTTCATGAAATTAGATTAGCTTTTAATGGGTTGCAGACATTATATGACAGCTACTTGTCTAAGATAGATCCTGACTTAATTAATGATTTATTATCAAGACAACAGAAAGATCCAGATAGTGCACCCTTTTATATGGTTGAAATCTTTACTGAAGATGGCACAGATGAAGATGCAAAAAGAGAATTTATAATTAGAAAAACAGGAATGGCACCAGCTATATATGATAAAGGTACTCATTATGTAACCAATCAGAGACTTACACTAGAATTACTTAATGAATTAGCTGAACCAGAAGATGTTATCAAGATTACTGGCGATTTTACTGGTAATTTATCTGGAGTCGGTGCATCACATTCTAGGAGAGAGGCATTAGGCGATGATAAATGAGACTTAAAATCAATTGAATTTTATAATGAAGTGATAGAGAAAAATAAAATTTAATATTAATCTATTTTTTTATAAATGATAATATTTCATTAATTATTTTATCATGTTCAGAATCAATCTCGAGTGTTACTAAAAGAAGATGATCATTTTCGAGAGGAATGGTAATACGTTTTATTTTTTCATATACAGCCATAGCATATTGTCCTTTCCCAATTTTTGAGGCTAGAGAATTACGCAAAGACCATCTTGCTAACGCTTGTATATTGGATCTTTTGGTTTCTTCGGGAGATAATAGGTTCTGAATACCTTCTCTTTGACCACCGTATTTGATCTCACCAGAATCATCACAGACAGCAGCAAATCGGACTTTCTTATCCAGATTCATAATATTTTTAGTTAGTGTATTATACTCCATAATTAAGAATAATAGACTAATCTTATAAGTTTTATTTTATTTATCGCATAAGTTGAAAAAAAAATTAAACATCTATAGAAAGTGGCGATAAAGAATAAATGTTACAATATCGAGAATAAAAAGTTAAATGGTTATTACAATATTGCTTAGCAAGGTTATTTTTTCTTGCATTTAAAATTATCTTTATTGAAAGGATTGGGTGAATTACCATCATTGAATTTCCAGCTATTAGCGTACTTTACTGATTCTAATTCACATGCAGATATTTTGGTTATTATTTCATCTACATTGGCGGACATGAGAGTCCCTTTAAAAGTTGCATGGCCTAGGCCAAGTGCATGTCCCATTTCATGTTTTGCAACATGTTCTAAAGTTTGTTTATCTAATGTATAACCATATGATTTTTTAGATATCGAAATATCTACCTGATCTATAAATCCTAAATGATCGAAAAATGTCACTGTTTTTCCCACTTTTTTTCCTTTTCCCTTTTTAAAGTCAATTTTAATATCGGCGTCGTCGTTATCCTTTACATATTTGAAATTTATCCCACCCAGAGCGTTTTCCCAATCATTAATAGCTAGCTTGACAATTTTCGCCAATCCTGATCCGCCATTCTTGATAGAAAATGTTAATACCCCATCATCGAGAGCATTACCCCATGCACAACACAATTCAATTTTCTTCTTTGAAGAGGAATCACCTTTTTTTGCAAAAGCTTGATCGGTGTTAAATGTTACTACTGCCACAAGAAGGAGCATAAGTGATATTGTTGCCGCCATGTAAAATCTCATCTTAATACATCCCCTTATTTAAGGCACAATTAATGACTAAGTACAGTATAGTAGATTTATTCCTTTCTTTAATAATATTATCGCTTATGAAAGATATAGAAAGATAAAATTCAGCTTTACTAGATAAAACAATAACTATACAATGTTGCATATGATTTATATTTTATATGTTATATTTATCGAGTTCACTTATATATTCTCTATTTTTATTCTAGATCATATTATACTATTATGATAAGAAACTTTCTACTATAAAATTTATATATACAACTATAGTCGTTGTATGTCTTTACTAATTAGATCATCTGTATATTATGAAGGTTGATCGTTATAATCTCTAATTTACTATAAATAATTTTTAACAAATTTAGTATAGCATTTAATTTTCCTTTGAATTATTTGCATATTATCACATAAGTCAAGTAATAATTTTCCTAAATAATAGTCCTTACCAGTAAAGTTCATATGTTTTGAAATCTTATTTTTTTATCTTATATTGTACTATTTTTATCATTCCAGATTATCTCTGTTTATTTCTCTATGACTTGCTATTTTGATAACTTAACTTTAACTCCTTTAATAGATGCAAATTTGTTTTTCATTTCTATTTACAAAAATAAACAAACAATTGTTGATATTAATTTGACCATTTATTTTATCTAGAACAAATGAGAATATTATTTGCAATTTATAGGAAATGACATTGAGCAATCTATGTACCCAATTTATATACAGATACATAACTGACCTATCACAATGATAGAATGGTTCAAATATTTTTTGTGCGATAAATCGATTGAGGGGAACAGCAAGGTAGAAAGAATACACAGAGTAGAGTGGATGTTCTCCTAAACAAATGTAAAACTCCTACTATTACATTCAAATTAGATTATTTCTAGTAGCTTTTGATACGTGAGAAATTTATTTTACTCGTCATAAAGTAATGGATTATGATGATGTTTAAATTTTGTTCTTTATTTAACATAATTCCTGCAAGATAATTAAATAATAAAGCAAATATTTTATATTAATATTTCATTGATTAGCTTATATTTCCTCTAGCTGTTCTTAGTATATAAAATACTAAAGTCTATATAATAAATACAAGAGACAATCAATTAACACATTGAAAAATTTTTCAAAACCGGTAAAAATAGGCATGGCAATTTTGCTTATCGGAGTAGCTGTAATGGCTTATGGTACATATTTAAATAATGATACCATCTCATATTACGCTTTGCTAATTATTATTACTGGTCTATTCATTTATCTCGCATATACTTTAAACTTCGTAGGGAAAGCCAACATTGAATATAATAATAGAGATAAGCAAAAAGAAAAGAAGAAGAAATAATATTAATGTTAAACCTTCAAAGAGAATCAAGAGCTGTATGTAGAAATCTATTTTTTGGAGCTGTTATTGTCTTTGTGTATTTATTTACTACTTAAGTTATGATTAATATAATGCATCCACAACCTAAATAAAGATTATAATTGCTTTATTGTCGCAGGGTAAAAATGATGGAATTTATCCTATAACCACAGACATAAATATTTACTATTCTAATTAAGATCAAAATATCAGATATTACTTATTATTATAATAATAATAGATCAATATACATATTAATCTAAATAGTAGTTAGAAGATTATGTTAATTGCATTGTGCAGTAGTGTAAGATAATTTATTTGAAAATATAATTGTATAAATATCAAGGTTTGGAAAATTTATATTTCTAGTTATTGAGGTATTGATATATGATATTGGTTTTTTGTAGTACTATTAATGTAGGTTTCTATAGAAACTAATAAATTTTCATATTCGTCCTTATTTTTTGCTATTTCGCTCTCAGAGTCTTTTAGATATGCTTCCAGAATATTTAGTTCTTGATTATAAGTTGTGTGTTTTCTTTTTAATTCATTTAATTTAGAAATAATATGCATATTCTTGTTATTGTTCAATTTCTTGATTTCACCAGTCAATCTTTCTTCTTTTTCTTTATAATCAGGTAATGCATTTATTAAATTATCTAAATAAGTTTCTATTTTCTCTGACTCTTTTACTATAATTTTACCATTCCTAATGGCTTCTTTAACTTCTTTTATTAAAGCCAAATATGTAATTAAATCTTCAAAGATCTTCCATGGTTGTTCTGTCATTATGTCAATCCTTTGAATAATTAATTTATTCAATCCATACGAATATTTATTCATCGCTCGACTCACTTTACTAAAAGTATTAATCAACTCTTTATGAAAATTATTCTTTTCTATATCAAGTATTTGTATTTTTTTTGATATGTCTTTTGATTCTAGATATTTTTTTGAATTAATTAAATCATTTATTTCTGTATTCATTTTTTTTAACTCGAGTTTCAATTCATCTAATTGAATTTGTTTTGTTTTGAATTTTTCTTCCTCAACTTTAATCGATTCAATTTTCTGTATTAACGCGTCAATATTATCAAAACAATTTTGAAGCGGTTGTCTTTCTTTTTCAAAATTATCTATTTCATATTTGCATTGCATCGATAGTGATGAAATATTTTCAAATTCTGTTTTGAGTTTATCAGCATATTTACTTATAAAAAAGTTGAACACTTTTTTATGGGACTTGCTAACTTCTGAAAATCTATTAACCATTGAATCCAATCTTTCATGCAATTTGATAACATCATCGAGGTTGGAAGGGGAAGATATATTTGAGGAGAGTTCTTTTCTGATGGAATTGATTACCATTTTTTTCGAATTTACGACTACTGATTCAAAACTGGCTTCATGAACATCAATTTTTGCGGATTCTAAATCCGATGTTATAGATTTAATGTTTTCAATAGGCTTTTGAGTCAAATGTCTTATTTTATCAATTCTCCCTGTGAGGATTTTAGTCTGGGTGAGATCGATATTTTTGACTATATCTTTAGCTTCAACTATTGTAATATTTGTTCCTTCTCCTGTTTTTATTGTTTTTAAATGATCTATTTTATTATGATATTTGGGATTTATTTTCTCTTTTTCAGATTTCTTTTTAAAAATATTGAAAAAAGGTGACAACAATAAATATTATATCCACAATAAGAAAAGTCTTTTTATTTTATCGGGTGATTTTATAAATACTCATATCTCTATTTTAGGTTTCAAACGAATTAGTTCTATACAGGAAAAATATACTTTTATAGGTAGATAAACTTGCAAGATTTTTATGAATAATGAGATTATTGAAAAATCTGATAACGGTATTTTATTTATCTTTATTTCTTTATCCGTTTTTACAGCAACTATATTAAGTCATATTATACACTTAAATTTTAATTATTTTTTTCTGGATATTATAATATGGGTAGGTTGTTTTTTGATGTTTTTTATTATATTTAGAGCTAAAATAATACAATCCCTTCATATCATACGAAATAAAATAAGAAAAAGTACAGCATGGTCACCATATATGAAAATAATAAATGGACTTTGCTGGGCAGCTCCTTTCGGTTTAGGAGCATTAATTCCCTCTATTCACGAATATTTAATCTTGGCAGGAATAGGTTTAGGAAATCTATCTACATTCATGATTTTTATGATAAACAATAAACTTAAAAATATGGATCAATTTATAGTGGGATTAACTTCCATAATTTCGATTGGAATAATTATTTTACTATATAAGGAAAACGTAATTGATAAATCATCTGGTGATTTTTTAGCTAGAATCTTAATATCTGTAGCATATGGAATAGGAGGAATATATTCCTCTATGATAAAAACTGAATAAAATTTCCATGTATTTACTAATATTAATAACTTTTTAATAAAATCGACAACATCTTTATCAAGTAAAAAAATTAGTTAATTCCTTTAAGTATTTAACTTGTTGATCTTAAAGAGTAAAATGTCAATTTATTGATAAGTATTTTAATAAATATAGTTAAAACGATAAAAAAATAGAAAACGACTAGAACAATTCTAAAATTCTAAATTAATAATGAACCTCTGAATCTTACTTGAAGATCTAAAATACGTTACGTCTACGGTATGAAAATTTCCTTCACGGACGAAAGAGTTAATTAATTTCATTATAGAAAAATAATTTTGATTAAGGTTACATATATATGAGAATTTTTAACTATTATGTTTTTTTTGAGGTGGAATACATAATTTATAAATTTAATTTAATTGGTAATAAATATAAACCACTTGTTATTTTAAAGTAATTGATAAAGTTCACTGTTTTACATTCGATCGTTTTCCAATCTTAAATAGGTACCAAGATCTAGTAAAGTATTTATTGTTACTTTGCCATTTTCTTTGATTTTTGTTGTCGAATACCTAGATCTACCAACTCCTAAGAATTCCTTTGATTTATTTAATATTAAAATTATTGAATTTTCCTCAATACCTGGAGATGCATACTCAATAGAGTTGCCGAAAATATCTCTACCATATAGAATTAATTTTTCTCCATTACTATTTACAATAACATATAAAAAATTTTTACTATATCTAGATACAACATCAAAGAAAGTTATCGAAGGTAAAAATTTTTTTTTATGAAGGTTACCTATTGGTAATCCTCCACAGTAAGTACCAGGATAAAATATAAAATTTTCTAATACTGATGGTATGAGATATAAATATTTAATAGAGTTTTCACACTCTTTTACTGTAAGTAATTTATCTTGAAGATAATTAAAAATTCCCCATTTGTTGAATTCTCTAAGTATTATAGTTTTTTCTTGCCTTGTTAAAATTCTGAACATTTTATTTATTGATATTGTTTAATCTAATTTTTGCAATAAAAAAACCGGCTGTATTATGAATGTGAGGATAGAATCTTTTTGTAAATTTGATGGATTTATTCATAATCTTATCTCCAAACTTTAACAGAGAGTCCACACCATAATTAATAGACTCAACTGTAATATCATATTTGTCTATTATAGAATTTATTACAAACTCATTTTCTTCTGGGGCTAAGGAACATGTAGAATATACTAGTAATCCGTTAGGCTTAACTACATTAAGAGCGGATTCAATCAATTGAGATTGCCTGATACTACAATATCTGATTGTTTCTTTTGTATAAGTAAGTTTTCTTGCAGGATCTTTCTGTATTATTCCATCACAGGAACAAGGAGCATCAAGTAAAACTTTATCGAATTTAAAATCATAATTTATTATTTTTTCCCCTTTGAGATTCCATAGGACTGTGTTGATAACTCCACATCTGGATAAATTAAACATCATTTTTCTTAATCTTTTTCTTTCTGATTCAAGAGCTAGAATCATGCCTCTGTTTTTCATTTTCTGAGCCATGAAGGAGGTTTTGCCTCCTGGTGAAGCTGTCATATCTAAGACGACATCATGCTCATCTATATCTAAGGAGTCTACAGCTAGACATGAGCTAAGGTCTTGAATGTAATAATAGCCCGATAAATATTCCATCGTAGCTCCTATAGGAAACTTTGATTCTTTGATAAGAAAAACTTCAGATAATACAGTTTTCTCCAGTTTAAAATCTTTTTCTAATAGTTTTTGTTTTAAAGTATCGATATCAACTTTTAATGAATTTATACGAATATATTGATTCGATGCTCTATTATTGATATAATCAAGAAATTTTTCTGTATCTGGAACGATAGTAAGATATCTTGCAATCATCCATTCCTTAAAATTATATTTAGTTGCTAATTGATTAGACTTTTCAGATTTTGGAAAAAGAATACAAGACATTCATTTTAAAGTTAAATGGTAAATATTTAATCTTAATCAAATAAAACGATTTGCAGAATTGTAAATTTGATAAATTTGCAAAGTTAAGAGTATTAAGTCAATATTGGCCAAAAATATTGTTCCAAATAAACTCTACTATAACCTGAACAAAATTACATTAAATCAGTGATTCTTAATTATTAGTAACGATACTACTTGGCTTCACTGTTATATCCTCGAGTGATTAATATTAAGTTAGATTATCAATCATCAATACACTATAAAAGTATGGCACAAATACCTCAATTTGTACTGTTTTTATGTCTTTAGTTAACTGTTTCTGTTTATTAGACGTCACTTCAGATATGGACGATAAGAACTTCAATAACCGCTTTGCCTTAAAAAAAGCAGTCTGTACTTTTAGTATTGACTGAGTGTATCCAAATGATGTACAAAAATGTTCAAATACGTACCCACTTAATTTAATCATTTGAATAAGTTTCATTTAGTCTTTTCATCAAAAATACAATATATTATATGAATAGTGAGCATATGGAATGTGAATCTTATGTGAAGATAAATTTACAGACTACCCCATATGAGGGCTAGAAACAGAAATTGATTAACAATATTTATAAATATTCAATCAACAGGTTCAGAAAACAAATTGATAAATTCATTAAGGTAATTCACAAATACTCATTATAGCTATTTTATCAATAATTTTAAGTAGAATCTTCCCAAATATAGTTATACAATTTGGCTATTTCAGAAATATCAAATTACATACTTATGTCAGAAAAATATATTTATGCGTTTTTGATCTAAATAAAAATCTATTAATATTTACACCTCAAATTAACTAATAGATGAAATTTGATTCAAATCAAATATTGACTAGAATTGGCAAAAAAAAAGTTTCAGATTTTATTGAATCCGCCAATATAATTAATTCAAATGAAAGTGTCTCTAAGATCCTTGGCAATCTTATAAAAATTAAAAATTATAGTGTTTATTTTAAAAATGGAAATAAAATAACAGCTGTTAATCTAAGAGATATTCTTTCCGCTAGAGATGTTAAGTCTCAAAAATTAAATTCTATTGCAAAAAGCACTCCTATAATTGAAGAAGATAGTAATATTGCAAGTGCTGCTGGTCTTATGAGCCTTTATAGATTGCGATCTCTTCCAGTAATTGAAGATGGAGAAGTAATAGGACAAATAACGACAAAATCAATAGTTAAAGCTATGGACCATAAAGATATTAAGATTAAATCTACTAAAATAATGACTGCGAATCCAGTTAGCATACATGGGAATGATTTGGTATTAACAGCTAAAAATTTAATGATACGACATAGAATTGATCATGTCCCTATTATAGAAGAAAACTTGAAAGGAATTATTACTTCATTTGACATAGCAAAAATACTTCTTACAGCAGATAATTTGAATAACGTTCATCTTGGTATTACGGAACATACAAGACCTCTTGAATTTCCGGTTAAGGGTATTGCCGACAGGAATGCAACTACCTCGAGTATAGACCACTCAGTTGCCCATGTGATTCAATTACTCAACGCCAATAATTCAACATATTCTCTTGTTACATTAGGTAATGAAATTCAAGGTATAATAACACATCGAGACATAATTTCATTACTTGGAGAAAAGGTAGAAGAAGATGTTCCTGCTTATATAATTGGTCTACCCGATGATCCATTTGCATCCGAATTAGCCAAAACTAAATTTAATACACTTGTAAAATTCCTTACAAAGACAATGCCAGATATAGAAGAAGCTAGATGTAGAATAAGACTGTCGACTGTCCGAGGTAAGACTAAAAAATATGAGATTGAAGTTAGTATATTCACACCAACTAATAGATATAGTTATAGGAATGAAGGATCAGATTTGGCTACAATTTTTGACCAGATGAAGGATAGTTTAAAAAATAAACTAACACAAAAGAATCAAAAACATGTGAAGAAATAAAACAATAGGAGGTTTTATATCTAGATTGTTACTTTGATTTATTCTAGATTAAATCCATTTTTAATATTACAATTGTGGGATTATGGGATAAACTAAAAACTAGAAAAATAAGATATAAGAAAATACGGTTATATTAATTTGAACTTTATTTCTAAAGTGGTATGAATAATCTCATTTTTTCAAAATCTTCAAGATATCTTCAAAAATTTCTTTACCTTTTGGTGTAAGCTGATAATATTTAACAGCAGCAGGTCTATAATCATCGCTCAAACCAAACTCGCTTTTTACTAATCCTGCTTTTTCTAAAGTGTTGAGGTGAAATGCTATTATTTTTCTTTCAATATCTAATTCGCGTGCTATGTTACTAGCATACATTTTGTCTTTTCTAGTTAAAGCATTGAGAATCCATAATCTTGTAGATTGTGCAGCTATATGTAAACGTTCAATGTCAGGATTATCATGTTCAATGAATATCAATCCCGTATTTTAAATAAATATCCTTTATATTATAATTGTTCTTTTAATTACAACTATTAGAGGAGATAGTTATCTACGGGTATATAGATTATATTCATACTGTATATCCTCATGAGCATATGTGAAACATTTGGTCAAGAAATGACGAATAAAATAATTTGACCTAGGGAAAGGGATGATTACCACTAAAAAACACTCACAATACAATTTTAAAACATCTATAAAAGAGATTTCCTAAAGTTTTTTTTTGCTTGTTTAGCTAATATGTCAAGAGATGTAAAAAACAGCCAATTCTATTATAAGAATAAAGTTGAAATAAAGACGTAGCCTAAAAGAATAGAAATTTCATATAAAGGGTTTTAAACTTGTTAAGTATCAAAGAAAATGGAGTATGGAAAACCTTCGAAATTAATAAATTATAATCTCATGACGTGCATTGAAGCTGTCAAAATATAACTACAATCTTTGAAACATTCAAGACTTATCGAGATCAGTCCTTATTTGTTTCAAACACAATAAAAATAAGAACAAAATGAAAAGAATGATGGTAGAGTTTGTGACTTAAAAAATTTATTAATTGATTATAAGAAGTTTCGTTACTTTCGAACGCCTAAAAAATCTTTTATAATTCTATTCTTTACCATGAGTATACGAGTGGCCAAACTAGAGAAGAGAAATAAAATAATGAAATTGAAGGTAATGGTTAATGGATGGCTATTATACAAAATATAAAAGAACTGCTGAAAAATTACAAACAAGAAGATTTTCTTTTCACAAAGTTTAGTTTGGTTATGGATATACTTTATTTTATAAGATGTAATATTTGTACTTATAAAAAACTGAAAAGAAATAGACATTAATTTATCATACAACAAGCCTTCTCTTTAGGAAATGAAAAAATGCCTAAAATATCTTAAAAATATTTGTAGATACCGCTGCTCCATTCGGACTTTCAGCAATAACGTACCTACGAGATTTCAATATTAGTTCAAATGATGAAGAATTGCAAAGATATGTTATGACTAAAAATTAGGAGCTTAAATCAAATAACCCCTAAATACTGCCAAAATTTTTTTTTATTTTTTTAAGAATAAAAATTAGTCTTAGTTTTTACCTTTATATCCTCTATATTTAGTTGCTAGATATCAAATAGTTAATAGGTAATTTATGTCTACAATATAACCTAAAAAGATTTTTGATTAGAAATTAAATTTTTTCAATGTATTTCTACTATTATTGTAATTCATATATATCAATCCCTAATAGCTTAATTTTTACAGAATTATTTTGTCCATCGTAGGTGTAATTGATTTTGAAATCATTCTTAATAATTGAAATGAGGATAGAAGTTTTTTTGAAAGAATATATGATTCCATTATGGATTATACATGATTAACAGTGGGTGAAATTACAATATCTTATATTGATATATTATCATTAGTTGTACTACAATGAGAACCATTAATCCATTAATAATATCAATAATCAAATCTGATTCGAGTTTTCTTGAAAGTGGATAATTATATTACGATCATTGCTAAGACACCCCTATTGTATCATTAATTTCAATGAAACAAAAATAGTTCAGTATTAAGTACTTTGGAATCACACGAAAGTAAATGTTTAGTACAGTATATAAATAAATATTATAGCGTCTGGGATTGACAGTTTACAATGCAGGTTGTTGTATAAATAATACAAAAAATGTTAAAAAAATACGTTATATTTAGAATGAGGTTTTTATATTACAATCAGATAAAATTCGAATTATTTTATAATAAATCCGCTAATTATTAAATGAAGATAGATATAAATCATTTTCTGAATAGAAGACTGAAATACTCAAAAAAACACTTGTGATAATAGATTTGTTTTTCTCATAGATGCGGGAGATGTTTAAAATGATTATGTAGGATACACTACTCTATAACCTTTCTTCATTTTAGTTTATAAATTTTCAATATTTATTCATATTTGTCATCAATATTATATAAAATTCAATTGAAATTCGATAGTGGAATGGTGTGACTATTATTAACATTTTTTTATTGATACTCAAAGAAAATAAATCTAAAATAGACATACTTAATAGCTTGATTAACCTATAGAATGTATGGATTTTTCTTCTTTAGGATCTATAATGTATTGTAGAAATTGTAAAGAATATACTGTAATCAATGTTGATGAAAAAAATCCAATGAATTACAAATGCTCTCGATGCAAATTCGAACTTTTACCAGTTTTAGATAACTAGAATTAAATCAATCCTTTTATTTTTATATTATATATCTAAAATTATGTCAAAATGTATTAACCTTCTCTTCACTTTTTAAATAAACTGCTATAGAATACCAGTATTTTAAATTTTTTGCATTAATTTTTGAATTCTTCTATTCAATCTATCCACGGTATGAAAGTTTTCTTTTGGTCCATAATATTACTAAGTAATTTATTTATAAAAATAAAGTTAAGTCAGAACAACAATCTGCTGTTCCAAATCATGCATGACGTGCATAGTTATCCCCTATTTATGAGCCCATTTTTTCCTATTAAACTTTTAAAATCAAGGTAACTCCAATAATGTAAAATTAGAAAGATATTTGTTCAATCTGAGTACATTAAAATATTTCCTTGTTTTCATTTTATTCTAATTTATTTGTGAATGTACATGGTCAAAACTATGAACTTGTATCTGTAACTTCTGAATGTAATTTATACCATGTTAAAATAAATATTGACGAGTAATGTTCTATTAAGAAAATACCATGTTAATTAATTACCTATATGATATTACAAATAAAGTCATGGTTATGCCCATTGTGAATGCCCAAACTACTTTATTCCAATTAAAAATTTTTTGTCCATCTAATACTCCAAATGGTAATAAATTAAACATAGATATCCATGCGTTAAAACTTGCTCCGATACCAAAATATGGTGAATAAGGATATAAATATGAAAGAAAAAGAAACAAAAATCCCATTACTAAATTTGTCATAGGTCCTATCAGAGCAACTTTTCCAAGCTTTTCTTTATCAGAAATACCTACAATAACTGCTCCTGGGGCAATAAATTTGAAGGGGATGAAAGGAATAGCAGATATTGCTGTAACAATTAGACCATATAGCTCTGCTCGAAACTCAGCCCAACTTCCATAGAAATTTGCCAAAAATTTGTGGGCTAGTTCATGAAATAAAAATGCTACTATAAAAATAACCAAAAATTCAAAGGAAATATACCTATAATTATTTAATGACATCCCTACTAACAAAACCAAAAAAGTTGCTATAAGGAGATGTTTTATTTCTGTTTTAGAGAACCGAATATTGATAGTTTTACTAAAATTATTAAGAAAACTACTATTTATGAAACTATCGTGGAAAATGTTCTTTTTTCTTTTTTCTGAAAATTTGTCAATCCCGCTACAAAAATGATTGATCGGAAGACGATGATCAGTACAAAAAGATTCTTTACAATAATTACATTTAAAAAGAAAATCTTGAATTTTACACAGATAACATCTCATATAATTTACTCTAAAACGCAAGATATATGAGTGCCGATTGAAGCTACTCAATAATATAGCATCCATAAATGCATGAAAAATTTTAGAAATATTTGTTGTTGTATTTCCATAATATTTGAGAAATTTGTAGAGTCATTCAAACATGCTTAATTTAATATGTGTTAACTGGTGCTATATCGGTAATTCTCCTTTCTGATCACTAAGTGGTTTTTATAAAGTTAAAATCATTGATAAAAAATTTTTATTATCTATCTTTAACCAAATTTAAATTAACGATTAATGCAAATTTATTTTAATATTAACAAATTTAATAAATTCATGTTAAAAATGAATTGTA
>DASUZI010000236.1:0-7921 GCA_036376955.1 Nitrososphaeraceae archaeon | reverse complement strand
CCAGTTTCGATATCACTTATGCCACCAAAAGCAGTTCCAAGTGCTATTGCAGACATTTCCTCTTCATTGTCGGCAATAAGATCAGTTAGTCCTATTTGACTATTACTATCAAATGTTATTCCAGTTCTGTCATCATTAACTGGGAGATAAATTCTGACGAGTATACAAATCTAAAAAAATTATATATAATACTTCCCAAATGTTTATATTTTCTTTATTATTATTTGGAATCACTATATAAATGGATATAATTGAAAACCGTAGGAAAAATAAAAGAAGATTTTGAAATGTTTGACAATGATAAAAACAAAAACTCAAAAAAACAAGTATCATCTTTGAAGGAAAAAAATCAGGTGCATATTATTGATTTGGATGATGGAGAATTTGCATTTATGGAATGGTTAAATTCAGAAAATAAAAACTCTCCCGCTAATCATCTTATACTTAAAAAATATGAAAAAGATAAAGAATGTATTTTAAACGATAATACCTTACACTCTTATATAAAAGTAAAAATGATTGATAATGCTCCATTTTGTACCTATTGTCAAGATGATAGTTGTGCACATGTAGGATTTACAATATGTGTAATGCAATTATTTGAAAGAAAGGAAATTCTGTTAGGCGAAGATGAAAGTATTTTAAATTTGCTCCAAGATGGACGAGATTTATAGGTAGCAATCCGATATATCTTATTCTTCTTCGAAATATCTTATCAGAGTGTTTCGAGCATAGTTTAATCATACTAAAAGAGGTAAATGTAGTAGAGTCATTGTTCCTATCAGTGAATGCATTTGTAAGTCCTGATCTACTATCTTTTGTAACAGCAAGATGTCTTAGATCTGTCCCCTACGAATCTAATTCATACAATAATTCCAAAAACTTCAAAAGATAATTGTTATATTCGCGGACTCATTTGACAATAATTATAAATTATTAGACTTTATTGGAAATAATTTAATAATATTACGGATATTAAAATATTTCTATAATTGAAATTGAATTAACTGATATTCTTAATATATACTTATTTTAAGTAATAGTGTTCATATTTTTTATACTACTTTTTTTAAGCGAGGTTGTTCATATCATCCGTGTTGTCATTTAACCAAATTGTAAATAATAAAAAAACCAGAAAGCTAAGGAAGAATGAAAAAGAGATACTAAAAAAAATAAATAACAAAACAGAAGGAATACAACAATCACAAAGGAACTTACCTGAACCTATAATATACCAAGAGGAGAAACAAAGAAATATACTATTAAAAAATGATAATGATTATTTTAAACAACATAGAGAACAAACTATGAGGGAGGCAGAAGCGATTACAAACTATTTTCTAAAACTTCATAAAGATATTATAAATTCATATAGTTCAGATTATTCTGACTTATTAGAAAATATTTTTAACCCATCTTGGGGTAATCTTACTATTCCTGAAAGATTTACAGATTATCCATTTGACTTACAAAATATGTATTCGATTCTAAATAGTAATAGAGATAACTCACTAAAAATGATTGATAACATCATAACTAATAATTTAAATACATTTATTAAATCAATTGAATTTACACAAAGATTCTACAAAGATGTAATTGAGAGTTACTTGAATTATCTAAACAAATGAAATAGTACTAGCATTTTTATTATAACTTAATCTATTATTTACTGGTATGAAGACTAAAAATGATTTACTCATTTTGGCTTATCTCTTTAGATTTTCCTTACTGCCTTTTGCTAGGATTTTTAATATTATCTATCATTTAATGATATTACCATTGCTCAGTAAGATAATGTACAACTTTTTATGATATAAATAGAAACACACATCAAGATCGTTGATATTATAATTTAAATATTATTTCTAAAATAAAAACTTTATTCCTAGAATTAATTTGAAAATAAAAATTTGTTAACTTGATAATTAAATTCTCTTATTTTATTATAAAAGTTGGTAACCGAATTTAAATTCTATAAATATTATAAGGGGAAGGCCAGAATAAGTAGTATGAAATTGGTAAAATTATGTTAAGCTATATTATATAACTGGAAATGGTATCTGATACTTACCATATTTCTTATTAAATGAACTTAAATATGAATAAAATTATTTGATTTTAAAGAATTTATCAAATAAAATAATAATATAATATTAAATTAATAAAAAGTAGTCAAGTAATATAAAAAATCCGAATTTAAAACTAAATATAATTATTTATTTCTTTCTTCAAAATATGGTAATACTTTATTTGCAAAGATTTTTATAAATTCACTTTCATTTGGACTTGTACTATGTGTATATATTTGAGTAAAACCAGCTTTAAAATATTCTTCTATGGGTTTAATTAATTCTTCTATTGAGGTAACAATCAATATTGATTTTCTTAATTCATCATCTGATACTTCTTCCCTTGCTATTTTTTCTAAAATTCGTGGGTCATTTATATCTCTATCAAAAGCATTATCTATCTGTGAGCTTCTCCAAAATTCACACGATTTAAAAGCCTTATCATAATCTTCAGAGTAAGAAATTTTTGGTTTAGCAATTTTTTCCAGTATATCAGGGTTTTTTCCAACTTCTATTGCTGCCTTATTAAATATATCAAAGGTGTCATGCGAATTATTTGGTTTTGAAGTCGTAATTAAACCATCTGTGAATCTACCAGCAATTTGAATAGCTTCTCTTCCTGAAGCTGCCATATAAAGAGGTATATTTGTAGCAGGAGGTGTATACAACTTTGCATTTTTTAGCTTAAAATATTGACCATTAAAGTTCACAAAATCATCCTTATCATAATTATTATCATTTATATCTAATGTTCTAATTTTTTTGTCAGCGCTACTTCTTTTATTCCATAATTTTTTTATTATTTTAATAGATTCCATTGTTCGTTCTAATCTTGTGTTGGCAGAAGGCCAGTCAAAACCTAGAGAAACTTCATTCATTGCTTCTCCTGTCCCAACACCCAGACCTATTCGTCCTGGATATAATACATCTAAGGATGCAAATGCTTGTGCTATAATACTAGGATTATATCTATACACAGCTGCAATGACTCCAGTTATGAATTTCATTTTTTTTGTTCTTTCAGCTGCAGCTGCTAACCAAACCCATGTAAAGTTACCATAACCATTATTATGTGACCAAGGATGAAAATGATCACTTGTAAGAGTTTGATCAAATCCCATCTTTTCGGCTATTCCTACACATTGCAACAAATCTTTCATTGAATATTGTTCTTGTGAAGCCCAATAACCTATTTTTGTCATATAGTTTGATGTCTAACATAATATTTAATTAATTTATAAAAATTACGAAGATCAATTATTATTAAAAAGCTATAAAAATAGAATGATAATCTTTGATAGTAACGGATTATCTTAATCCACTCAAAATAAATAATGGGTTAATCTTATACATTGAAAGGAAAGAAAATATGGAAAAATTATTAGATTTAATCAATCTTAAAATTTGTTTCTAATTTTGTTCAAATTTTTTTATGATTTTCTTATTATTATCTTCAGACTACATAAGATATAGGTTTATTTTTATATATCACCAGATGATTGTATTTAGTTTATGTTTGGTCTGCCATTTCGCAGATTTCCAAAATATTCATATTTAAATGATAAATTGAAAATTATATTGCATGAAAATTGTTATGCGTCTTGGTTATAGTTAATCCTATCTATCAAGTTAAATAAAATGCATAGCGAACAATCATATCGTGTGTATTTAAGATATATATTTTAATAGCAATAAGGCTTTGTCCATTCTTCATTCGAAAATTCTGATATGTCACAATATCTAGAATATATTATTGCCAAATTGTTTTCTATGAGTGCTTTATTAATATTGATTCCATCACAATAAACAATACCAACATCTCTTCCATATCTGTCGCCTCTGCGTTGACCGTCGTCAATATCTACCTCACCTTTTTTATTTAAACATAAATTTTGAACTAGTTTCTTTGCTTCTATATATCCTTCTTGTCCACGTTCTGGAGTGTTTATTAATGCTAGTCTTATTCTATTATCATTGATATCTAATGTATCGCCATCTACCACGTGATTGACAATCCCTTCAAATTCTATAGCATCATTTATTTTATTTTTTTGTGAATAATTTATTTTGTATATTATATATATAGAAAAGGATAGAATAATCAATATAATAATGACAATAAAAAGAAATCTTTTCCTTTTTTTAGTAGTCATAATTATTTTAAATTAATAATATTCATTATATTACTATTTGTAATAACTTTATCTTTCTAATTGTCAAATATTCAATATGAGTCTTAATTTAAGTTTATGTTTAATTTCATTTTATATAACTAGCAGCCTAGTGCAATTTTGCCTCTCTTCACAAATATCGATACCTATTATTAATAATTACAAATTAAGGAGATTTTAAAAGTTTTACTTTTATAAATAATTTACAAAAAATATTTAGTGTGGTTTTTGTGAGTATTCATGAATCTAACTAAAAAAATACTAAATATAGAATTAATATAGAGTTAAATAGATAAATACAAAAACTAAATATAAATAAATAATCTTCCACTAAGAAAGGAAACAAATTAAACGACTTTTAATCTACATACAAAATTACTAGACCGCCATAATAGTCAATTCCACTCCCTAGTTCGCTATATTAAAGTTTAATAGAAATAACCTTACATTCATTAAGATTTGTAAAGAACTAGGCTCATGACTTGAGCCATGTTGATTATACCGAATCTTTTATCGATCATGCCTAGTCGACTAACTGAACCAAGATATTAGAAAGTAGAAATATTCAAAGATAGAACTAAATGACTTTTCTAAATATCGCAGTTATAATGACTCGATGTAGATATAATATAATAAATTAGAATGTATAAATCAAGTTAAGAGAAAATGAACTACAAAACGAAACAAAATGTAGTATTTTGTAAAAAATAAAAATTGAATTATTTTTATAAATCTGTAATCCTTTATCTATAGTTTTAGTGCGAATCTTTGTCTCTACTAATATTTTATCATATGTCTTTTACAACTGCAGTTTTTGCTGCAGCTACTAATTAATCATTACCATCAATCAATTACCCTTTCTTTTGCTTTTTCTGCTTCATATTCTGCACCTGTATCTTTATCAGGGTCTTCAATCTTTTTACCTAATGCTCTTGCTCCTGCCTTTATTTTATCATCTAATCCTACGTCGTCCCCTGTCTCAATTTTTATATCTTTGTCGTTTTCCATTGTAATTATTAATATACATTATATTTTATATCAATTAGACTGTGTTGAGAAGGGGTTTTTGTATTTTATCACTAATTGTATTATATTATAAAACGATAAAATTATGGATTTTTTATATTAAAATGTAATTTCTATATTTAGATATTTAATGTAAGGATAAGGCTTGATTAAATTTTATATTTGGATATAATATTCCATATTAATTGATGGCTAGTATATTATTTAATAAATGGAGAAAATACTTTATTTCTATTTACTTAATTGATTCAGTCTATTACTTCTTTGGAGTAACGAAAATAGAGATTAGCAAACCTTTACTAATGTATTATCTATTAAATTTTAATAAAATAAAAGATTGCTGATCATTGAACCCTTGAATTTATATATTACATACCTAAAAACAGTCATAATAGCTAAATTGATATCTATGGAATAATAAATATAATTTATTTTAGGAAATTTAACAATATATATGACTGCACAACAACAGGTATTATAATAATTTAGCATTCAAGTAAATCATACAAACCATAAGAAAAAATGAGAAATTGATGAATGGATAAAAACTTATTATTTTAGAAATTATTCCTCATTAGAGAAAAAAATCTACTCCTAATCTTCTTTTATTTCATTTCTATATTTCTGAAGAAGTTTACGTAGTTTAGGATCAATAACAAAATTGCAATATGGATCATCTTTATGTTTTTCATAATAATCTTTATGATAATTTTCCGCAGTATAAAAAACCTTAAAGGGAGTAATTTCAGTCACAATAGAATTTTTATAAACTTTTTGTTTTTCCAGGTCTATTTTGGATTTCTCGGCGATCTCCTTTTGCTTTTCATCATGATAAAAGATTGCAGAACGATATTGAGTGCCAATATCATTACCTTGTCTATTGAGCGTTGTGGGATCGTGGGTATGCCAGAAAATATCAAGGATTTTTTCAAAAGATATGACCTTGGGATCAAATTCTATTTGAATAGATTCTGCATGACCAGAGTTACCAGAGCATACCTGTTCATAAGAGGGATTTTTTAATATTCCTCCAGTGTATCCCGGTAAAATATACTTAATACCTTTAATTTTTTTAAATATTGCTTCTGTACACCAGAAACATCCATTTGCAAGGGTTGCTACTTCTGTATTATTATTCATTTATTTTGGTAACTCCTCGTCCTCTGGAATAAAACGTATAGATAATGAATTAACACATTCTCTTTTATTCTTGTGTGTCATTTGCTCTCCAATAAATTCATGTCCTAAATGTGCATGACAATTTGCACATTCTATTTCTGTTCTTATTCCATCAGGATCAGAAACATGCTTTATTGAATTGGGAAAATATTCATCAAAGCTTGGCCATCCACATCCAGAATCAAATTTACTTTTTGATGAAAAAAGAGGCATATTACATCTTCGACAGATAAATGTTCCATTTTCGTAAAAATTGTCATACTCACCAGTAAAAGGCGGTTCAGTTGCTTTTTCTATAATGACTCGTTCTTCTTCTGGGGTTAATTTATTGTAATTCATACTATTAACTTCCTTCACCGATTTTTGAATCTTATGATTTCGGTATCATTTTTTGTAATATACTTCTTAACATTTGAATGATCTAATTGCTTTTTATTATATTGAATGGGTTTATGACATAACAAAATATCTTCTTGTATTGTTTATTATAGGTCATACTACCTATTCTCAGTTCTTATTCTATAGGAGAGAAAATGATTTTATTTATTTATATTATTTTAAGCCTTAATTAGTAACTTTCTAACACAATATTATTAAAAAATTAGTAAAATGTAATCTATCAATGGTAGAGGAATAGTAATAATTTAACAAATTAGTAATGTTAAAGAAAGATTAAAAATTTATTTTGTATCAATCCATTCTAAGGAGTCAATTATAATCAATTTTTTCCCTCATCGAATTTTTGTGATATTGCTTACATTCATGTATAATGTCTAAATGTTTTACATTTATTTCTAATTCAAATTTAAGGACCACTTTACTTTTTAGTGAAATTACTCTCGGGTTTATATTTTGTCCATCTCTGCGGATTAAATCTTTGAAACAATCTGTAGAACTTTTACAGATATTATTTAGATGAATATTACAATATACAATGATTTTTAACTAATTCAGGATGATAATATTTTTTAATGTTCTTTAAGTATTCTATATAATCTTCTATAGGGTCTATCATGGACAATTCATCTATCTCGAGACTAAGGTTTTTTCAATTAACAAATCTGATGTAAAAGAATCACAATTTGTATATCAAATAACTTTTGTAATAAAATGGAATCTTTCAATTTTCAATATAATTCTCAACTTCAATGAAGATGTAGTAACGTTTGGCGATTAGAACAATTGTCTATTAATTATCTCATTACGTAAGTATCTGGGTTAAAGATTACTCAAGATCATTTTAACAACTCGCTTTCGGAGTTATAGTAAAAATTAATATTGATAAAATTATTTCTGTTAGAATTTATCTCAGTACTAAAATAATATTATTTGCAATATTATTTGATAATCTAAACTTAAATTTTATTAATTTTCAATTGATAAATTCTATTAACAAATACCTTTATTAATTTCGACTGTTTGTATTTAATATTGTCAGAAAAATTTGGTTTACCATTTGAGATAGTAGAAGCT
>DASUZI010000235.1:0-2084 GCA_036376955.1 Nitrososphaeraceae archaeon | reverse complement strand
TTAGATAAATATTCTTATACTTCAAATAAACGGAAACCAGATAGAAAAATATAATATATGACCTAAAATAAGACATCTAGTTAACACTAACAGTATTTTCCATAATCCATAACTGGTAACCGGTACCTATGACACTGTAGTATATAACATACCTCATATTATTATAAAAGTTTATTGATACAAGTATGTAGGATAAACGAAACAAGATTTAATAAATTTAATATCAAACAATATATTATAATTAAATAGATATTTATGGTTAACAAATTAATTTATTATTTGATTAAAAAATTTTAAAGTAAAATTTTGTAACTTATATATATTCTTGTTTCTAAATACATATAAAGAAGAGAAAAATGAATGAGAGGGTTATTATAATATTATTATCTTTATCTGTTTGTTTTGTATTTTTTACTTTTTGTGATAATATTTATGCTCAACAACAGAACCCATCTCAGGCTATAGATGGTATCACACTCACTGATCCAAAATTAAAATATGAACTAGTAACGTCTGGCCTCGACTTTCCTACTACAATGGCATTTTTGGGTCAGGATGATTTTTTAATTCTAGAAAAGTCTGGTGCAGTAAAAAGAGTTATTGATGGCAAAGTATTGGATAAGCCGCTTTTACAGGTTGATGTAAGTGTAAAAGATGAACGTGGCTTACTTGGAATTGCTGTTAACGAAAAGAAAGAAAAATCTAATGACACAGCTACTTCAAATCAAGATATATATCCTAATGTTTTTCTTTACTATACTGCATGTAAAGAAAAAAATACTGACTGTGAAAATCAAGTTTATAGATATGATTTAGATAATAAAAATAATGCTCTCATCAATCCAAAGCTATTGTTGAGTATTCCTTCATTTCCAGATCCTGCTCATATTGGCGGAATTATAGATATTGGTCCAGATAACAATCTTTATTTTACTGTAGGGAATTTTCAACATACAATTCCCGAAGAGCCCTACAAAACCAAAACTCAAAATTTTGAAGATGGTGAACCAGTTGACGGAAGAGCAGGAGTATTAAGAATAACTCAAGATGGTAAGCCAGTTGGGAGTGGAATATTAGGAAACGAATATCCTCTCAATCTGTACTATGCTTATGGAGTCAAAAATAGTTTTGGATTAGATTTTGATCCAGTTTCTGGAAAATTATGGCTTACGGAAAATGGACCAAGATATGGCGATGAGATTAACTTGGCAGAACCTGGATTCAATAGTGGTTCAGATAAGATTTTTGGTATATGGAGAGTAAATGAAGAAGGTAAAAAATTGGAAGCAGATGGTGGTGGTAGTGAAGGAGGAGAAGAAAAAGACGTAAACGATGTTGGATCAAAAGAACAGAAATTTGTCATCGGAGGGGATAAACCTCCTAGTGACCTTGTATATTTTGAAGGGCGAGGACATTATAGTGCACCAGAATTTACATGGGATAAATCTTCTCCTCCAACAGCATTATTATTTCTTAACTCCGATAAATTAGGAACTGGATTTAAAAATGACATGTTTGTAGGTTCTGTAGATGGAAGAATATTTCATTTTGACTTGAATGATAATCGAACTGATTTACTTCTTAAAGGTGTTTTAGAAGATAAAATAGCAACAGATGATACAGAATATGGAGACATTTTATTTGCAGGAGGTTTTAGCATTATTACAGACTTAAAACAGGGTCCTGATGGATATCTATATGTTGTATCAGCGTTAAAGCAATCAAAAACAGAAAAACTTGGTACTGTTTATAAAATAGTGCCTTCTTGATGACTAATATACAAAATCAATTACAGTGATGTCGAGGTTTTTTGTTAATCAATAAGATATAGTTGATTATATTATTTCATCAATATTAGAATATGCAGAAATTCGAAATAATAGTAAGAATTGTATTTATTACCTATCATGAATTCATTTTCGATATATATCTATAGTCTTTTTCATCATTTCTTATTTTTCATAAATAGTTATGCTGTATATCAAGCATAGACAAAGATACAAATTCTCTATTAGAAGTACAAAATATTTATATTTTATAATAAATCGTTTTAAAAATATTTACTCATAGAGTATGCTTCTTAT
>DASUZI010000234.1:0-9421 GCA_036376955.1 Nitrososphaeraceae archaeon | reverse complement strand
GGTTCGGTGGAACGATATGGAAATTTCAATACAATCTCTAATATTTTAGCTTGTAATAAAATTCATTTCATATTGATTGGTATCCTATGTTAATAATTACCAGTAGCGCTTATTGTTTTACTGGCAAGCTAAATGTAAATGTTGAGCCCAAACCTTCATTCTCTTCAGTATTATTAGTAGCCCATATTTTGCCACCATGCATTTCGATTATACTCTTTGAAATAAATAGTCCTAAGCCAGTACCACCTCTCATGGATTTAGTAGTGAACTTTGTAAAAAGTTTTGGCAATACTTCTGGATGTATTCCAGTTCCAGTATCTTTTATACCAACAAGAATTTCATCACTTTTACCATTTATATCGTTTTTTTTCCTTTCTTCAACACTAACAGTAATATTACCTTCATTTGTAAACTGGATAGCATTATTTAACAAGTTCCGAATGACTTGACAAAGCCTATTTCTATCAGCCTCTATAATTATTTGATTGTTATTATCAGACGATTCATAAATTAATTTCAAATTCTTTTTATGTCGTATTATACTTTGTTCATATTCTTTCAAGATATCTGTAATCATTTCTCTTAGATGGAATTTTTCTTTATTTAAAAAGAAAGAGCCAGTTTCAATTCTTGCAACATCCAATAAATCATCAGTAAGCTGTTTGAGTCGTTTTGAATTTCTAAAGATAATATCTAGATACTGCTTATTTTTTTCTATATTGTTTATTCCTCCTTCTTGTTGAAGTACTTCAGCAAGTGCAATTATTGGTTGAATGGGTGTTTTCATTTCATGTGCTGCTACATTTATGAAATCATTTTTTAATTGGTCTTTGTATTTTAGTTCTTGATTTGCATTTTTAAGGTTATTGATTAATTCATCTTGTTTTTTGATGTTTTTTACATAGTTCACCATATAATTGAAGAAATTACTTAAAACTGAAAGTTCATTTTTATTATTATTATAATTATCTTTGTTTTGAGTTATTATTACATCAAGGTTTTCTCTATTTACTTTGTATATTGCAGAGGTTAAAGAGATTATTGGTCTCAATATTTTACTACCGATATAAAATGCAAAAGCAATAATAGCTACAATTATCAAGATAGTAAAAATTTGTTGAATAAACAAGGAATATTCTGAATTATTTTTTAAATAAATGCTTAATTTCGAAGCCAATAGATTTGATGAATCTATTAAAGATAGTGCTTCTGTTTCAATAGATAATGTTTCCTTGTTTACACTAGATGATTTTTCTGATTCCATATTTTCATCATTTGGATCAATTATCTTATTCAAGTTTGTTTTAAGTAAATTCCATTTTTGATTAACTATATTCCAATCTTCTAAAAAATCTCTTGGCAATGGCTTCAAGTCTATTACTCCTACTCCCATGTTTCCACCTTGTTTTAATCCTAAGATATTAGATTCTAATAGATTTATTGCAGACCTAATTTCCGAGCTACTTTTAATGTTATCTTTAATATTCAAATATTCTGAGGTATATAACATAAGATTGGAGGTAAGAAACCTATTCTTTCCTGCAATATTTATAGAATTTCCTAAATATTTCATTTGTGATTCATAATAAGAAGATATAACAAAACTAATAATAACAAGAAAAAATAGAATAAAAAGAAATATTGCTATTTTAGAACCTATTTGAGAACGAATAAAAGTATTAGCGTAATATCCTGCCACTCTTATATATAGAAATTATAATATATATAGAAAATTAAATATTAAGGTGAAAATTATAGAAAAATCATTATACTAACCAATATCTTTTATTTATCTATATAGATTATGGGGCTATTATATCCTACTTATCAATGACATCATAAGAATCAATATCAATATTTTAATTTTCAATTATTCAACAAATCAATCACTATTCTAATTAAATCATCATTTTCTACTTGCTGTCAAAAAACAAATCTTTACTTTTTTATCTTTTTTTCTTATTTCTCTATATAATTGCATTCCATTAATATCTGGCATTTGTATATCCAGTATTATTAAATTGTAAAAGTTAGATTTGAATTCATCAAGTGCTATAATAGGATTATAATAATAATCTACTAAGAATCCAGCTTTTTCTAAAACTATTTTTAACTAAACAAATGTCTGGTTCATCGTCAACTACTAATATTTGTTTTTTTATTGTCAGTGTTAATAGTATTATTGCATATATTTACTATTAATTATTTGTTATATTGATAAAATATCAATATACTAAAAGACTCATTCTATATGTTATATTTACTCTATTTTATTCATTTATAGCAGAAAACAAAGGAAAAAGTAATAACTAATCATAGAAAAGTATACTATTTATAATAAATATTGAAATATGACGTTATTGACTAGTTTTTTGATAAAACCTATTTGTTACTATATATAGTAACGTGTGAAACAAATTTGACTCATTTTTCCACCCAAAAATTTATGTATAGAGATTATCCTATGTTTATCTAAACTAGACTATGATATCGCAGGATTGATGATTACAACTGTTAATAGGTAATAGAAACCACTTTAATATAATGGATAATAATAAAGATAACAGAAATAAAAAATTCAATAACTTTTCACTTAATCCTTTTGTGACGAATATGGATTCATGGCAACAATCTGTCACAATGTGGATGGAGATGTACAAAGAATTTGCTGCACGTTCACAGAAAATATCTCAATCCTGGTCAGATGCTCTTTGGAGAACATCTACAAGCGAAGAAAATCTAAGCAGAGAAAATGTACCATTACAGGGTCATATAGATAATAATACAAAAAGGAATAACAAAAAGAAAATGAGGGCTCTTGTACTGCAAGGAGGAGGGTCAGTTGGAGCGTTTCAAGCTGGTGCTTTCAAAGCATTATACGAAAAGATTACAAGAGAAGACAAGGAAAATGGAAATGAAGGAAGACCATTATTTGACATTATAGCTGGTACTTCAATTGGTGCAATAAATGCTGCTGTGTTAGTAAGTCATGTTGCTGAGAATAAAACATGGAAGGGTTCATCAGAAAAACTCGTAGAATTTTGGAAATATCTATCTTGTCCTACTCCAGATATTACGAAAATGTCTGCTAACTGGAAAAAAGAACATGATAAAAATAATCCTAATGCTGCCTCCGCAGAAGCTGCCAGAAGATATTATTCAATAAAAGAATTCTTAAAGTCTGGGGTAGATAAAGTATATTCTCCAATAATGCCACCTAAAGAAGATGAGAAATTCTTTGATCAGCAAAATAAGAGGATTCTATATAGTAAGCAACCATTGCAGAAAAGTATAGAAAAGTTTGTAAAATTCCCCATAGCAACCTCTTATGAACAAGGAGAACCCAGACTACTTGTAGTAAGTGTTGATGCAGCAGAAGGTACAACAGTAACATTTGACAGCTATGAAAAAGGCAAAGATCTAAACGGTAAAGATATTCGAAAAACGGTTTATTATGGACAGTCTAGTCAAGAAGAAAAACAGCAACAACCAATAGTTATAGAATATAATGAAGGTATCAAAATACAACATGTAATGGCAAGTGCAACACTGCCAGAATTTTTTGAATATGAGGAGATATTTGGACACAAGTTTTGGGATGGAGGATTACTTAGCAATACCCCCATCAGAGAGTTAATTCAAGCACACAAAGATTTTTGGGAGTATAAGTTGGATTCAAAAGAATTGGAGAATTCCATTTTAGAAGAAGCAAGTTTTAATGTGCCAGATTTGGAGCTATACATGGTAAATTTATGGCATTCTAATGATGATGTTGCTCCCTCTGATCCTGATGGAATGACTGATAGGCTTAAAGATATTAAATTACATGACCAGTACTACGTAAAGGAATCAATACTTCAAACACACTATATCAATTTGATTGAGAAACTTATTCAACTTGGAATTAGCAAGAAGAATAATAACAACAATTATGAACTAAAAAAGGATATTAATAAGATTCTACAGAACTATACGGCTAGCATAGATACAACAGAAGTACCAAAGAAGTATTTAGATATTATAAAAGCACAATTTAAAATAACCAAAATAGAAAGTATAGAACAAAGAGATGATGATGATACTATTGCAGCTAAAGATGGTGATTTTACATCAGAGACAATTAACAAATTGATAAAAGATGGATATGAATCCACATGGAGGAAATATTCTCCATTAATATTGCAACACCAACAGCAGCAAAAGTAACAGCTTCTACAAAATAGATACCTTCGGATTAAAGAAAGGATACAGCAGCGATGACATCATCTTTTGTAAAATTAATAGGTACTTGATAAAGTTGCCTGTATGCTTGATCCGGGATGGTTGCCTGTTTAATTTCTGTAATTATATGGGCTAGATATTATTTCTACAATTAAGTTACATAAAAATAACGAATAATCTAAGAAGTCTTTACTGTTTTATGCCTAGATTTTATTTTAGAGAGACCATATTTAATAAGATATTTTTGGTCATAGATTCCTTTAGATTTGTAATAATATTTACTAACTAGATAGGAAATTACATACCACATTATACTATTTACTATAATAGTAAATAAAAAACCATAATAGTATGCCATAATGCTTCCAGTTATAGTACCTCCTATCAGAAAAGGTATTTGTCGTTTTATTATTGATTTTAAAATTGCATCCAATTACAATTATATATATAACAACTTATAATAGAAGTAACAGAGTTTTTTAGGGTTTTTCCTTTGTTTTGATAAAGCTTACTTGGCCATTAATTTCTAAATATGACAATCTAATATCGGAAATGTCATCAGTTCCACTTAATCTCAAATAAGAATCGAATTCGTCTCGTGAAATTCTAGCCTTCAACATTGATTCATGTAAAATATTGCCATCTTTGACTAACAAAATTGGTTTGGATACTATAACTTTGCTGAATCTATTATATCTTGTAGTTAAATAATCATACATCTTGAATATTGCTATTGCTATAATAATAACCGTAAATCCTTGAGGTATAGAAGTCTCATTAGGATTTAACATCGGTTCACTAACTGCATTTCCTAATCCTAATATGATTATAAGTTCAATGCTACTTAATTGACCTAAACCCTTGTTTCCAAGCCATTTTATTACAAATACAATTAATAAAGTAACAATTGCTGTTCTAAAAGTAACTGCAAGCATCATTTTGTAGTCCACATTGAATGCACTCTCTACAATTTCTGATAATACTAATTCTATGGGCATATAAAATAAAAATTATTTATGCTAGTTATAATGCTATACTGAATAAATAAATTTGTAATTAAATAATGAAAAATGAAATGAAGATTTTATAAAAATCTAATAGATTTAAATATATTAATTAGCCGTTTATGCTATGGACCTCCTGATGTTGGAGTTCGTGTGTTACCTGTAAGATTTTGATATGTTGCTGTTTGCATTATTATTTCCTTTGCTTGTTTAATCAATTCATCAGCATCACCCGTTACTGACCAGTGCAAGAATACAAATACAAAGATAAGACAATTATAGTAAAAAAAATCCACACATTATCTACAAATAAAAAATTGACGAGATTTACTTATAATATTAGTTAAAGCCATAGCCATCGTAGTAGGAGCAAATGATATGTAGAAGGCTATGGTATGTGGAAATGGGTTGGAATGACCGGTTTTTGTTTGTCGAGTAAATATCAGTGTTAATTATATTATTTAATAATTAAAGATAATTTATCGGTTAAAGAAAAAAATAAGCCACAACTCATTACCATTAATTGATTTCAAAGAATCATCATAGTTGTTGGTTTATTACTATTTATTTCTTGACGAGATAATAACCAATCAATCTTATTTTTCAAGTCTTTCAATAATACTGGCTTGTATAAAACAATTTTTTCAATATCGATAATACCTTTTTGTAATTGTTGAATATAGTTTATATTTGCAGTAGTAAAGCAAACTATTACATTATTATCAATTTCCTTTATTTTGTGATATAATGTCATTCCATCCATATTTGGCATTTTCAAATCAAGTAAAATCAAATCGTGACTATTCTTTCTAAAATTATTGAAGGCTTCAAGAGGATTGGTATATGCATCGACATTATAACTATTACTTTCTAAATATATAGCAAATAAATCAGTGATGTCTTTATCATCATCTATTATCATTATTCTTTTATTATTTTTAGTAGACAATAAGCATCTTCTCTAATTTATTATCCATATTCTATATTAGAGTTGGGTACAATAATTAACTATTTTTTATCAAATAATAAAAAAAACTTACAACAAAACAATAATTCACCATAAAATCTATTTGTTATATTTTATTATATATAGAAAAGTTTTATTTGGTTAATGAGATAGGACTCATTAATTTTTGTACTTCGTTTTTCAACATTTCTAAACGTATAGGCTTTTCAAGTATTTTATCAATGCTGAGGCTAGAAATTCTGTCATTATCAAGAATAAGGTCAGTTCTAATGAATGCACTACTAAGTATTATTTTTACTTTACAATTGGTGTCTTTTTCTCTAATTTTCTCTATAAAATCTATGCCTGACATTTGAGGCATTCTGTAATCTGTTATAACTAGAGAACAACTTGTAATAATATTCTCATCCTTGTTAAGATATTTTAATGCTTCAAGGGGATTTTCAAAAACAACTGTATTATATCCTGCAGCCTGTAAACAATCACAGAAAAGGTTAAGTATATCATACTCATCATCGACTAATAATATATAATTCTGTTTACTCTCAATATTATTTGTTAAAATGATGTGGAGACTCCATTAATACAATATTAACGGTGTCGCACCTAATAAGTAAATCTATTTAGTAATTTATTATTCTATGAATTTAGGCACTATGAATATAGATTTATTGGAGACTATATTCGCATAACTCTAGTTACCTTGTATTATTTATCATTAAACATTACTAATTACTATTGTAATTCATAATGAATATTATATGTAATTTTAGATTTTGAATTATTAGTATTTGAATAGAAATTTTGTATAATATACAATCAATAATAAGCCATAACCCACTACTATTGAGGTTATGTGAAATAATAGAAGGTTATGGTGGTTCAATACAACCTTATAATCTGCTTATAAGATTGTATGAATTATTTGATATGATATTATTTAACAGTTGGAGAGAATTTAGTTACTATAGCAAAACATAGCCTTCCTCTTTTTTTATCGCTGTCAAATAAATCGAGAAGAAGACTATGGCATTGAAATATGAGTAGGGTTTATTTTAGAGTATTTTCACATTGTTATTATAATATTTAATAATTTGAGACACTATGGTTAATAATTTAATTTATTGCCATAGTCCTCTAAGGAATTCATATCATAACAATAGGAGACTATGACATCATCATTATGCTCATGTTCGTCTGGAGTTGAATGGTCATGGTTTTAGTGTTCAATAGGATTAAAAAAATAAAATCAATGATATCCAATTTAATAATCAATTTTAGAATTTGGAAAACCCAGTCATTCTAAACAAGAAATAAACAGGAAATGAAAAAATATAACTAATCGCTAATAACCTAAGAAAAAAAATTATTTGGTTAGACTATTTGTACTTTTTAAAATGGCTAAATATTATAAAATGTAATTTATCATATGTCGACTTCAATTGACTGGACTGAATTAATTAAAGATAGAAAAGGTGTCATAACTAAAGATAACCAATCTTGTGGAAATATAATCGGAGAAGATGACGAAAATATAATTATCGAAGAGGGTGCAGTACGTCAACACTTTTACAAAGTTCCAAAATCAGCAGCAGGAACCTATAATGGTGCTGAGTTAACATTAAACATTTCATATGATGAATTAAAAACATATGAAGAGAAAGATGAGGATAAAGGAATTGTAGAGTCAGTTACAGAAACGATTAAAGATAAAACAAAATCATTAAAAGAAAAAACTGTTGACAAACTCGACGATGACGATGACGAGTACAAACAACAAATTAAAGAAACAAGGATTAATCAAGATATACAAACCTCGACAAATACAAACACTCTAAATAGAGAAAATCGAGGAAACGAATTACATAGAAACATAGATAGTGGCAAAAAATCAGATGAAAGTTCTACAAATGTAACTTCTTCATTTACTTGTGAAAGGTGTAACACAAAATTTACAAGTCGTCAAGAACTAAAAGAGCATTCTTCATCTCAACATTAATTTCTTTTTTTTAAACTAATTTTTTGTTAAATAAATTTAAAACTTGTTTCTATTTTAATCTTCAAAGTAATTCATCTTTATCCTTTTCATAAAAGAGAGTAAACTAGCAATAAGTTAAAAGTTAAAAGTTAAAATACTTGGATATCAATTTCTATAAGATTCTTATCAAATTGTCATATTAGATGTTTTAAGTTCATTGTTGTGAATGGCAAAGAACCCTGGTATAGCTAAAAATATGGTTATCATTCTATTCCATTAATCCGAATCAGGAATTACTTCGGTCGAAAATTTAAGGGATATTTTTGAGAATTGGCAATCTGAATTTTTACAGTTAATTTGAAAGTTGCTGGATTAACTTATTTATGATATGTTGGCAGTCCTCAATCAAAATAAGAACAAGAAGAAGAAGAGAGAAACCAAAAGATGTTACAATGGATTGTTAAAAAGTTAGACCCACAAACATCAGAGGAATTTCTAAAAGATTATCCATTAAATTCATTCTAGAGTTGATTATTAAATACAACTTAATTTTTATCTATTTAATTTTTTATTTTTGAGATTGTAACTTATTATGAGATTGTATCTATATTTCTTATTTTTAGGTTTAGTTCTCAATCTATATCCACAACATGGGCAAAAAAATCCTGGCCAATTAATAAAAACTTGACAAACCTGACAACGTTTTTGTCCTGTCAAATATCTTTGACCCGTACTAGGTCTCATCGCTTTATGGCTGGAACATACTCCCTTGCACACCATCTATTTTACAATATATTATTATTTTAATGAGTTATTAGGAAGTTATATCATAGTATTACTTTTTAATTTTAAATTACTGGTATTTCTCGGTTATGGAAGGTAAATTAAAAATTTGTTGTACATGGTAGGAAAGATGGAGATAAATTCTTCTTAGAAGAAATTTCAAATTATTATTGAAAATTTTAGAATCCTATGATGGTAAAACCATTATAGTAACTTTGAAATGCCTGCTACAATCAATGAGATATATGAATAATTGTATTCTAATCAATTAAGCAATTATTTTTTGGATAATTAAGATATGTGAATTCGTAAGTAATTTGCGGAGGAGGGAGTAATACCGATATCAATTCTAAAAGAGGAGTATCATGTAGTCCTCATTATACAAAAAATTAGAAATAATCTTTCTCGTAATATAGTTTTAATTCAACTTCCTTTCAATCTTATAATGGGTTAGATTAAAACGTGGCA
>DASUZI010000233.1:0-3852 GCA_036376955.1 Nitrososphaeraceae archaeon | reverse complement strand
TAAAAGAAACAGAAGATTTGAGAAATATTATCAACAACTCTTTCAACAATATGATGTAGACCTTTTAAACTCAAGTCCGAATCAATATTAGGAGAGAACATATCCTATCTATTACAAGGATAATACTAAAAAGCCACTATTAAAAGAGTCGACCCACAGTAGCTTTCCTAAGTTACGGGCAATTAGACGAATACCCATCTACTTTAATAGAAAATAAACTAAGAGAATATCTTGATGGAACTCTAATTAGAACAACAGAAAAAGGATTAACTTTCTTAAAGTCCATAGTGAAATAGCAAAATTATTTACTACTACGAGTCCAAAATGGTAATTTAATTTCATTTTTTTTGTTGCTTGTATTCTCCAGTTTATAAACTATAACGCTAATTTAATTCTTTTAGATATCCAACCCAATGAATATTTTATAAAACTAATTTTTTTAAATTAAATTCTAAATTTTTTACCGTATTTATTTACTGAATTATCATGTCGAAAATGTTAAATATTCTATATAGTTCTAACAAATAAGATGGTAGAAAAGGGTTACATTAAATGTCTACATATTTTTATTGCTATAATATTTGCTTTTAGCATATTATACGTTACTTCTTATGAATCAGTATTTGCACAGAAAAATGATAAAGAGAATAAAGAGGATAAAGACAAGCTCATAGTCAAAGTCAGTATTGATTTGGAAAATGTAGATATTGAAAATAGTAAATTCATCCGTGTTATTGGTTTTATAAATGGCGAAGAGGCCAAGCAAGATATACCTATTTCTTCTCTAGACAAGTCTGATGATAATTTAGATGTTGAATTAAAAGTGAATGAAGAAAATGATATAGTTGAAGCGGATACTCCCGATGAGTTCTTTGTATGTGGATATCAAGTAGGAAAAGGAGATGTATCAAAGGAATCAAAGACTACTACCACTCCTATAACAAAATTTGATTGTAACGAAGGTGATATCCTCGGTAATCCCACTAAGATTAGTTTATTTAAATCGGATTCCCAAGTCTATTCTAAAAGCCAAGAATTTTATCAAGCAAATTTAAATACCGTGAATAATTATACAAAAAACAGCGATACAGTTAAAATAAAAATACTTGCTCCTCTAGCCGATAAAAAAGATACAGAAAAGTTAGTAATTGCTGCTATGATAAAAGGTCAAATAAAGTCTGAAGTTATAGAAGATGTTCAGGCCGAACTTGATAAAACTGACAGTAATACAATATCAAGAACATTTACATTTGATAGAAATACAGACATCGGCAAAATTCAAATTGGAGATAGATATCATGCGTGTGTAGCAAGTAATGATTTGAGTCCACCGGAAGGCCAAGAATGTGAAAAGAGATTAGTCAAAAATTTTGATAATGTAAACTCTTTGCCAGCTAGATAGATAGATAATGAGTATCAAATCACAATGACTAAACACTCTTTTATAGGACTAAATTAATTTTGTAACAGTAATCCTATTCCTCACGACGGGTCCGTTGTTTTCTCGGATTAACCATATCTGAAAATAATAAATTAAAAGTCATTTAACACAAGATAGCTGTTCATCCTTTCTTTTGATTATCCATAATTTATGAAATTTGACAATTTTGTAAGAGAAAAAACAAGAATTAGTGAGTTTTTCAGTTTTTTAATTTCTTGTAACATTAGAGGATATAGCCAGTCTTTATCTTGTTTTGTAATGTCTGAATCTGAAAAGAAAAAGTCACCAAATTAAAGGAAACATTTTCTAAATAGACACTCTTTTTTTTCTTTAAATACAATTTATCCATGGATGCATGGATTATAAAATGAATATAATCAATAGCATCTACTTCTAAGCTTCAACTTTTAGTATAGCTTTTTCCTTTTGATTTTTAGCTACTTCTCATTTTTTATCAAGGTCTTCAATAATATTGTCTATTATTGCTTGTTTGTTTATTACAAATATAGCAAGACTTAAACCTTATATACTCTTTGTCTATATATATTACTATGTTCTGTAATGTATTTAGTAAATTGTTTGGGAAAAAAGAGAAAAAAGATTCTAAAAATGATAAAAAAACCCTTGAAAATGTATAACTAATAGGTTCTATTAATTTTAGATAACCACCTCCTTTAGGTCTGGATTTTATTAGTTTCTATCACTGTATTATTATACATTGATTCAATAGTTATAGACAATTAGATACATGTTCATTATTTCATTCAATTTTAGAAGACGGGTAATAATTATCAACCAATTAATTGCTCTAATTTTTTAATCTCAAGTCAATAATTATTTATATATTATTCTAACTCATTTGACTACGATATCTCTAGTACTCCCTAATATGAATATTTATCAAGAGTAACTATTCTTTGAATGTCTTAAAAATAAGTTATTAATAATAAGAGCTAAATAAACCATAATATTACATAGACATTCAATTCTTATTTTAGAACCCCTGTCAATGTTACTCCCACTTCCGCAAATTACTAACGAATTCACATATCTTAATAGTCCAAAAAATAATTACTAATTGATTAGAATACAATTATTCATATTTATCTCATTGGTTGTAACAGGCATTTCAAAAGTTACTATTATGGTTTTACCATCATAGGATTCTAAATTTTTCATTATATAATTTGAAATTTCTTCTAAGATGAATTTATTACCTTCTTTTCTACCATGTACAACAAATTTTAATTTACCTTCCATAACCGAGTACTAGAAAAAATTGATTAATTATTATTATAGTTTATGAAACAAAAACAAAAAACTATATTCCATATTATTGAAACTGACTAAAGTAACCACATTTTTCACTAATATTATTATATATAAAAAACAGGAATCGAATAATAAAATAATCATTCACTTATTAAATAATATAGTATATGTTACTAAAAGATTTAACTAATTCTAAATATAATTAGAAAGTTCGTTAACAATTATGCATAAGTCAGCATTCAAGCTCGGAATTTCCGTGATGACTTTATTGGTAATGTTATCAACGATTACTGAAGCAATACCAATGGGTAACATCATTATTTTTCAAGATGCAATAGCCTCAGAAATGCGTTCCGATAGATATGACAATTCACAATTAAGATAATGGAAATAAGTTTCTAACAAAAAAGCTAAATACATTCTTAATTATGATATAAGAATATCCACAGAATCAATCGTCTGTCATAATAGTACTATAAATTATGAAATTGGTTTTTTATATATCATAATATACTTTTTTATTATATAAAATAATTTAAAACAGTATTATGAGAAACTTTTAGAGAATTTTATGTGTTATTCTATATGAGATTTTATTCACAAGTCATATAAATAATCTCTAGTATGCTATTTACATGAAAGGTCATAATATCGCCGTCTACATAATAATTCCACTTGCTCTCTTCTCTATTCTATCATTGTTTGATAACGTACAAGCTCAAACTAACTCAACTTCATCTACCAATCAAACGGCATCTCAACAACAGCAAAATCAAAACACACCTCAAACTAACTCAACTTCATCTACCAATCAAATCGCATCTCAACAACAACAGCAAAATCAAAACGCAAATCTCACTGCGCAGGCTTTAATGAAAACAGATATAGTTGCATTAAAGAATACTTTGATGAACGCACAGGTGGCAATAGTTGATGGTAATATCGAACAAGCATTAAAAGATGTTATGGATTTAGAAACACAATTGATATTACTAAAACCATCTCCTCCTACTAAATTGATAAATAATATACACAAAGCTATAGCTGCTATATCTACATCAGAAATTGATAAATCATTGAATACTCTTACTAACATTCAGGTTAGTATATTAAAAGCAGAGAATCTAATATTCAAAGCT
>DASUZI010000232.1:0-3201 GCA_036376955.1 Nitrososphaeraceae archaeon | reverse complement strand
AATCCAAATAAAAGATGCGGGTCATGGATTAATGTACCAATATCCTATAAAATTTAGTAAAATTATCCAATTATTTCTTGATTAATAGATAAAAAGTAAAAAAAATTAAAATATGCGGAATTTGTCTATATTTGTATCTTTAATGCATTTGTTAGACAATAATGGTTTTTGTATATTCAATACTTAACAAATTTGCAATCATGAATTCGATTCTATATCAATAAAAAAATAGAAACTGTTTCTAGGTTTATGAATATTTGTCAGAAGATAAAGAAATGGGTGATTTGATGTGAGTTAAATCGTTATCTAAAATCCCTATTCCAGATAGATTCAACAAAACAAATCCGTTTGTTTTATGTATTATAATATCCAATATGTTTTATACTATTACATTTTATTATTTCTTATTTGAGATACGATTGATAAAACATCATCTTGGTAATTGTATGCTATGTCTGAAGGGAATGAATAGGTAATTTTATAACCAGTCCCGTCTTCATAAAAAAGTATATACGTTCTTTCATTTGGTGACTGTGTTAAAGAAGCAAAATCTCTTTCAGATTTTGTTAGTAGAGGAGTATACATTGCCTTTATCATCATGGTTGATTCACCTCTAACATTGTTATATTTTTTTATATCTAAGATTTCTATATTTGCTGTCTCATTTGATTTAAGTTCTTTTTTAATTAGCTTTAAAAATTCATCTGGATTAGTCATATTTACATATACTGCTAATGAAACAAAATTAAAAATGCTAGGATCAGGATCTGCATGAAAATTTGCTAGTAGTATCTCGTCATCTACAGCATGAAACGATGATAGATTCTCATTTGCTGTAGTTAATTTCCATTCATCAGGATATTCAAAGTTTATCCCAAATTCTTCATTCACATATACTTTAGCATAAACATTAGATAAAAATAAAGAAAATCCTAACAATACAAACGAAATAAATAATAATGTTTCTCTAGGAATATTATAAATATTCATTAACAATTTTTGTGAAATAAAATAAACTTTATAAATATTGTGATAACTAAAATAATATTTTAAATTTATTGGCAGGGTATTAGAATTACGAGAATGATACAATGAATATTAATAAAAGGCTTATTGGAAGAGAAAAGAATGAAGGTACTTTCAAGATGGCAAAAGCAATTATAGCTACATTAATTTTAGTCGAATTTGTTATCTGTAATCATACCAAATACTGTTGAAAATATAATACTTTGGAAGGCCCCCTTTTAAGTTAAGCAAAAATCAAGAAGTAAATTGAAAAATTCTATTAAATCTGAGCACAGAATATATCAGAAAAGTAGAACGTATGACTACTTTATCCTTAACTTAACAGAGTCCATTTTGGAAGTATTTATCATACAAGAAGAAATATTCTACATCGTTGATGAATTTTCGTTGAACAATAATAATACTAATTATAAATTAGGTTCAAAATAGTTATGGACATTTAAGAGTTAAACATTCATGACATCAGACAGGTATACCTAATGGTGAGAGTATAATAATTTCTAGAATGGAATCAAGACTATTTCATCACTTTTCTCCTAATTAATTCTAATGAATCTACTTTTTTAATATCTGGGTACATTCTCCGATGCTATTTCTTTTATTAAATCTTCCAAGAGATCGTTTGATTGCAATTCTAATGGAAATTATCATTACAAAAATAATAAAATTATTTATAAAATTGTCTGATATCGTTGGTGATGATTTATCTATCACAAGAGATGTAAATATACCCATTTTTAATATTGTATTCGCTGCTTCAAATTCTAATGCTAAAATAAGTCCTGTTATAAAATTTCTTTTAATATTATTTGAATTTGAAATTGATTTTGTTTTTGCTGAAGATAGTATAGATTTAAAATTGTATATTGAGAGATAATATAATGTCTGAATAACTGATACAGCAATTACGGATACAGCAATAATATCAAGTAATGAAGTAATTGTAAAAATAATGTTTTCTATATTGATGTAGGATAAAAATAATGACAAAACTATAAAAATGTACAAGAACTGATAAATGTAATTATGGTCATTATTAATTCCAATCAGGTTTGGTAATAACTTTCATATTTGAAATCATGTATTTTGTTTAGTAGTAGTATTTTCCCCCTGTTGATTTTCTTCTATAACTGTTGAATGCCTTTCTATTTCCTTTGAAAGTGACCAACTCAATACTATTCTTATCCCTACAATCACTGCTAATATTGTAAGTTCTCTAACTGATGGTATCAGAATTGTTTTTAGAATATCACTTCCTATTTCAAAGTCTAATGCTAGCAGCATACCTCTAGTCAAACTGAGTCTAATTGTGTCTTTATACTGGGCTTGTTCTTTTATTGGCTTTCGTAATATTTTAAAAAATGAAATTAAAGCAATAATAGCTGATAATCCAATTATTAATCCTGCTGCTATATCTATACCAAATGTTAAAAAATTTACATAGGGAACAAGTAAAGATTCTGTTACTCCAGAAATCAAATGAGATTGCTCTTCTGTTCCAGTTCCTCCTACTCCTCCTTCCTGTGCTATTGCTACTATTACTATTCCATTCATTCAACTGTATCCTACATTAATAATTTATAAAGATACATAAAAGAAAATGGTTAATCTAAATTTATAAAGATTATCTATAGAATTAGAACGTTCTTATTTGTAAATACAAAAAAAGATAATGGTACATTATATTTTAATCAATTAATTCTGGTTTGTATGTTATTGAAATTTGTCAGAAACAGAAAAATACAGTATTGTAGTTTTCTTGTATTTGTATTTTCTTGGTTTATGGAATCCATATTGGTAGCCAATAATTTTGGATATGGTTAGCAATTGAACCTCTTCATAATTCTGTTTTTGAAATCCACATTTCAGAAAAAAAAGAAGCTTGTTACTGAAATATTCATTGATCCTTCGTTAAAAAATTTGGAAAACATACAGTTTATATAGATGATGTAAATGGTACCATGAGACATGCAATGTAATTGGACTCAAACATTACTTACATTTACCATTAGAGAAAAGTTTGATAGAAATGGTAATTAACAGTATTTTAAGGATAGAATTGAATCTTTTTGATGATTACTATCCATGCATACAAAAGGAGACAAAATGTAACCTATTTTAGGTATAAAATTTAATATAATTCTTTGTATATATGTATAATTATACAATATCTAC
>DASUZI010000231.1:0-9858 GCA_036376955.1 Nitrososphaeraceae archaeon | reverse complement strand
CCTTATTTTGAATTTTGGTAACATTAAAATAAAAAAAGAACAAGAAGATAAATATCATGTTACCTCTCATGTTATTGATTATAATAACAGAATACTATCCGATTTGACTATAAACCTTATTCCAAAATAAAAAACATCTTTTATTTTTAAGTATCATTATTATAAATGACTAAAAAGTATTACTCCAATTATTTCATATATTATTAAGTTTGTAAGATATCTACTTTGGGATGAATGGAAAGTTATAGATGGAAATAATGAAGTCAAACACAAATCCTTTGGTTAATTTCAAGAATTCAACATTTAAATAAATAGTTTCTTACAAAATAGGTAAAATAGGAAATGAAATCTGCAAAAATTATTGAAATTAATCAACCTCTTCAAATACAAGAAAATAAAACTCCAAAACCTAAAGGCTATCAGGTATTGGTAAAAGTTCAATCATCAGGAGTTTGCCATAGTGATATACACTTATGGGAAGGAGGATATGAAGGTCCACAAGGTCAATTTTTGAAAACTACGGATAGAGGAGTAAAATATCCTTTAACCCCGGGACACGAAATTGCAGGGGTGATTGATAGTCTAGGCGAACAGACGGAAGGTTTTAAAAAGAATGAAAAGGTTCTTGTGTATCCATGGATTGGAGAAGGACTCTGTCCTGCATGCAGAACAGGAGACGAAAATATTTGTGACAAACCTAGATCCTTAGGAATTTATAATGACGGAGGATATTCAGATTATGTTCTAATACCAAACTACAAATATTTAGTTAAACTTGGAGATGAACTTGATACTGATACAAGTGCTCCTTTATCATGTTCTGCACTTACGGCATATGGTGCTGTAAAGAATGGTAATCTGACACCTAGTGACAATGTCGTAATTGTTGGGACAGGAGGGCTTGGATTGATGGGGATACAATTAGCAAAGGCAATCACAGGTTCAAGAATAATTGCATTAGATAGAGATGACAATAAGCTTAAAGCAGCAAAAGAGAATGGAGCTGATGACATCATCAATTCAAAAAAGGAAGATCCTGTCAAAGGAGTTATGGAATTAACTGATAAAATGGGGGCTGATGCGGTCATTGATTTTGTTAATGCTTCAACAACAGTGAATGTTGATATGAATCTTCTTAGAAGAAGAGCGAAATTGGTATTAGTAGGGCTCTTTGGTGGTGAATTAAAATTGAATTTAATTACAATGCCAACAAGGTCTTACAAATTAATTGGATCTTATACTGGAAATATGAATGATTTAATAGAGCTTGTTTCATTGGCAAAGAGAGGTATAATAAAACCTATTATCTCTAATAAATTCAAACTTGAGGAGGCAACAAAAGCATTGAGGATGTTAAAGAATGGGAAGATTCTTGGTAGAGGTGTAATCAATCCTAGATAACCTTAAGAAATAACCATAAATACAACAATTGAAGAGATTCTCCAAATATACAATAATGACAAAAGAAACAAATGAAAGTATGATTGGAAAGAAATTGTTCTCTTGTATTTTAATTACTAAAATATAATATGGAAGGTATCAAAAAAAACATATTCATTAGAAATCTAAGAAAAGAACAATTAAGTTTATACGTTAACTGGTCCAATTTAGTGTAATCTATCTATGTCTTGATGCAAAAAAATCGATGAAGTGAATATAAATGTGTACTGACCTAAAAAATGCCACGAGATGATGTATTCTTTGTTCCCATTACCTGATGAAAAAAGGCTAACTATTAATAAAAAGAGAATAAAACAATTCTATACATAATTTAGCTCAATTACTTGAATTTTATAAAAAAATATAAAGGTTAGAAAAATTCTGTTTAATTCTTCGTTCTTTTAGTTATCTTTATCTTTGTCGTCGCCGTCATCTTTATCTTTGTCGTCGCCGTCGTCGCCGTCATCTTTGTCGTCGCCGTCATCTCCACCTTGGGCTTGAGACATTCCCACTTCTCCACTTTGTGTTTGTGTCATATTATCACCTTGGGTTTGTGTCATATTATCACCTTGGGCCATTCCCATGTCTCCGCCTCCTGAGGTCATTCCTGTATCATTTTGCGCAAATACGGTTGGTATTCCTGCAATTAAACTAAATGCAAGAATTGATGACATAATCATCGTATGAATTTTTGAATCCATAACATTGTTAGAAATGAATGTAATATATAAATAATTATGTGAATTTATAGAAATTATTTATATAATAATAATGGATGAGCATGCATTCTAAAGCCATTACAGAAATAAATCTATTTTTTATAATTAAAATATAAATTTTCATTATTTTGTAAATATTATTTTACTTTATTGACAAGCTCGGTAGAAACTTCATTTAATTTTCTATATGTTTAGGTGATTCTAAATCTAATATTATCAACATATTGTTTTTAGGATCATATTTGATATAATCAAAATCATCTTTACTAAAGATCAAAACTATTTATGATTCTTTCACGATAATAGTATTCATTTTATTCTTAAATTTTCTTTATATTATTTTGTTGTATAAACTTTGTATGGAGAATTGTTTTCCAAATCAATATATTTCCATTCAGATTCTTTTATCTGCATTTTTTGAAATTCTGATTGTAGTGTAGGATGTAACAATTTAAATACATTATTTCCTACAGTTATTTTGTTTGGTCCGGTTAGAGATGTCATTTTTGCGGCCACATTCATAGGATATCCTATCAAATCAATCGGTGCGCTTTTATCATATCCATACTGTATAACTAAATTTTCTCCCTCGTCTATTCCTATTTTGACTTGTAATTTTGGATAATTATCTTTATCTTTTTCTAAAATTGGATTAATACCATTTACTATTACGTTAATCATTGAAGTTGCACATTGGAATGCTTTATCACAAGATAGATACTTATTAAATCCACTTGGAAAGAACGCAATAACAGCATCTCCTACATACTTTAATACGAATCCATCATAACTTTCAACTACGGAAGACAGTTCATGCGAATAGGCTTTGATTATCTTTCCCATTCTTTCTACTGGTAAAGTCATACTCATCTTTGTTGAACCTACTAAATCAGCATACATTACAACAAGAGAAAGTTTAGAATCAACGTGATTGAGAAGAAAGTCTTGTCCTCTCTTTATTGATGTGTTGTATTGATAGCGCTCATATAAGAGACTCGTAAGCCTGTCTTGCCTTTGTGAGAGTAATGTTTGTAAATCATAGATAGTTTTATTTTCAGTAGATGATCCCTTGGTGTTATCTTTTGTATACTGATCTGTTTTATTAGATGTATTATAATTTGTATCAATCATTCTGTTTATTATTTTTTCTTTAATATCATTCTCACCTTCTTGATTATTATTTTCTGTATCTATTGATCTTTCTTCTTGATGTATCTTTTCACCTTTACGTTTGAGATTATCACTAGTATCTATTTCATCATTTTCATTTTCATTATCATTATTTTTATCCTTCTTCATTAAAAGACCTTAATTACATCAGTAAATTATTTAATTTGACTATTTAAATGAGTGTGACAGAATGCAACAATTAGAGAAAACAAATAATGTAATTTAATATAAATTTGATATTTTAGATATTCTAAAAACGTTTCAAAACTGAACTTTTAATATCATGATATTGTAAAGATTTTATTTATATTAAAATTATCTAAACAAATTCATAGGACAAGATTCAGGGTTGTGTATAGCAAATGCACCAAAGAGATTAACATCATATATTTTTAAAGAAAGGAGATATTAAATTATATGATTTATAACTGTATATTCCTTATTGACTACCTATTATACAATAATGTTGATAAGTTGGTTTTATAATATATCATGTCAGTTGTTAGATCAGTATCCAATAAAAAAGATCGAATTGATCAAATTATAACTTTTGTGGAGTAGTAATCAGCTTTCCAAACAATTGTGATTCCATCATTTTTATGTGACCCATCACCATATTTTCAAAAGGATAAACTGTATCGATTATTGCTTTTATTTTTCCTTTACTTGTCCATTTAATTACCTCTTCTAATCCTGCACGTGTTCCTTGGGTAGCTCCAATAAGATTTAATCCTCTAAAGAAGAGATATCTCAAATCTATTTCGGAATCATATCCTGTTGTTGCTCCAGTTGATACTAAAGTTCCTCCCATATTCAAGAGACTAACTTCTTGTGGAAATACAGATTTTCCAATATGTTCAAAAATAATATCTACGCCTTCTCGATCCTTTGTTAAATTTCTAACCTTCTTGTACCAATCAGGCTCTCTATGATTTACAGCATTATCAGCACCTAATTCAAGACATTTATTCATTTTTTCTTTGTTACCTGCTGTTGCAATAACATCACAATTGAATAACTTTGCAATCTGAATACCTGCTATTCCCATACCACTTCCACCTCCCATAATCAAGACATTTTGCCCAGGTTGAATATTAGCTCTAGTAACTAACATGTGCCATGCTGTCAATCCAACCATAGAAATAGCTGCTGCATCTTCAAATGAAACATTATCTGGGATTTTTATAACATTGACTTCTGGTAAATATGTATATTGAGAAAAACCTCCCCATAAAGGACCAGTTTGAAAACCCCATACTTGTCTTTTAAGACAATCATATTCTTTTCCAGAAGTACACTTTCCACATACTCTACAAGTTAGATTGGCATAGCCGACTATTCTATCTCCTTTTTTGATATCTAAAACATTTTCTCCAACATCTTCTACTGTTCCGGCAATGTCACTTCCAGAAATGTGAGGAAGAGGAATCTTAATTGGATCTCCCCATATTCCCCAGAGATCATTGTAATTATAAGATGCTGCTTCAACTTTTATAAGAACTTGGTTATGCTTGATTTTTGGAATTTCTATATCTTCTATTTTTACAACTTTTCGTGGATCCTTATTATGTTCACGATATATAGCTGCCTTCATTTCACTATAAAAAATACAATATGAAATTTAAAGAAGAGGTTTACAAATTATTACAAAAAGCATACTTTTAAATTTTATAGGAAAAATAAGATTATATAAAATTATTAATAATAATATATAACCTGTTTATATGCTGTGTTATATTTATTATTTCATCTCTAATTTTCGATAGAATTGTGTTTCTGATTTTTTGAATATAAAGATAAATGAACAATCTAATTATCGAATTGTATACTTACATTATTTTATTTTTAGAGTAACAAATACTAATAACACATCATTGCAACGAACGGTAGGATTGCTGAGGATGAACATTCGACAAAATCAAAACTGAATTTGCTTTAATAAATTTTGTCATAAATATAATTTGGAAATTAAGTAATATTCTCAATTAATTTCATGATTGATATTCTTCTGATCTCCAAATAAACTCATAACTATGAGTATAGATATCAATTATATTGCCAAAAGGATCTTCACAGGAAACCACTTTAAATGGCTTTTTAGGAGATAATTCCCATATCTTACTTCGCTGTTTTCCTCCATGATCTACTATTCTTTTTGTTAATTCTTCAATGTTAGGATCGGTTAAACAAATATGAAAAAATCCTGTTTTCCAATATTCAAAATTATTTTGACGTTTCTCCTCTTTTGGATCAATAAATTCAAAAACCTCAAGACCTACTTGATTTCCAAAACTTAAGTGAGCTAATTTTAGTTTCTTGAATCGTTTACCAAAGATATCTTGAAAGAGCTTCCCAAGATAAGAATCATCAGCTATTCCTTCAATTGGAGGCTTTACTAAATTAAAACCCAATACTTCTGTATACCATTTCACTGCTTTATCCAAATCTAGAACACTTACAGCTACATGGTTTATTGTTAGAGGATACTGATGATGATGTTGGTATGAAGGTTTATAAGATATAGAACTCATTTTATCTTGTTTAAAGAATTTATAGATTTAATATTTTAAATTTGTTAATTTGTACCTACTTCATCAATTAGTTTTAGTTTACCTGTAATAAAGAAGATAAATACGTATACATCACTAACTGGATAGTTTTTCTTACCCAGATTGAATATTTTTTATTGTTACAATTTATTAACTATTTTAATCTTAAATACTGCAAACGTCTTTAATTTAGACATGACCATTATATTCAATCTATCATGATGCAGTACTAATATCCTAAATGAAAGACAAAAAAGGTAATTAAGATGCAATGTGTTACAGCTTCTCTACTATCTAATAGACGAATTCAATTACAGGGTATTTTTGACTACAAACTTTTTAGTTTTAAAAAACGACTATTGATCCAGATTCAGCATGGACGGAGTGAAACCATTCTTAATCCCACTATTGTTGTATAAGAATAACTACAGTTTCACTAGTTGAACGATGATCATTCTGCCTATATTATACTCCATTTATGCATTGGAAATTATGGATTCTTCGTATCAAATCAGTTCTTCTTTATTATAGTATCAATTAACATTCCACTTTGGGTGACCAAATTCAAGGTTTGGAGTAATAAATAAATCGTAAGTTGTAAATATAAAATATTTTTATGAATCTGTGCTATAGATATATCCATTACAAATATAGTTTGTGTGTATTATGCTAGGGGATATAATTGAATAGGAATCGATTAAAAGACTATCTTTTATTTAACAGAAATATTCTTATTGGTTTTGCTGGTGCATTTGTTACTAGCGCTGGAACTAGCCAAGTGATATCTAAAATCACTTCTCCGATTGTTAATTCTTTAATATCAATAGCTGTGGAAACGAGCATATTCTTAGCAATATTCGGTATTCTTTTCTATTTTGACAACAAAGACAAGTTTGTTGACAAAGAAGGAAAGAGAAAAGAATCTGGGAAAGTGAAGTGGATTTTATTGAAACTAGTGTCCACACTTTCAATTGCAGAAATAGAATACAATACTGTAAAACCTGCTATTCACTTTTGGCTTCTGACTCTGGATTATCAACCCTTCATTGCTTCGATCATTGCAAGTTTTATAAGCATAATAGGATATCTTGTTGTTGCGGACTCTATGGCATATTTCACTCGTTTATTTAAAAAATCATAAGATAGATCAACTAAAAATTTAATAAAACAAAGCTCCAAACTTTTAACTTGAAAGATTACCCACATAAAAATTTAAATTCCCTTTTTTTACATCCTATAATGGAATCTCTAAGAATGTAGTGATTCCATGAATTATACCTATGCAATCTGAACTCCTCATTTAGGAAACATATTTGGTTAATATTTTTAAATAAACCTTTACTGAAACTGATTGATTAAGAATACAATAGAAATAAAAAATTAGTATTATTTAATTATTTATTTTGACAATTTATCTAAAAGAGTTGCTAAACGTATGATTTTATTCTTTATTCCTAAACTAATAGTATTATTAGTTTTAGTTAGTTTCATGATTTTATAATTAACCAACATACTTATTAATGGATTATATTTAATATGGTATGTTGTTATAATTTTAAGTATTTTATAAGTGCCTATATGATATATTGTTTGTCTTGTTAAATGTTGATATGGATTTTCGATTTTCTAGAGATTCGTCAAGAAACCAACTTTTTTTTAGTTTTTTCACTTGATCACTTTCGTTTTATCAACCCATACAACCTCACAGGTAACAAACTTTTGTTTATAATTAGTGATGTTCCTATCTCTAATGTATATTCTTCCTTCTTGTGTTCCAAAATCTAAGTTACGTCGAATAGTCAGTCTACAAGCAAAATGTGCTATATATTTTATTAGAACAATGTATAAAATATTACACAATAAATTACTAGTATACTGGTTGATCGAGCGGCTAGCATAATATATTATGAAGATCTCTAGTAGTAGAATAAAAAATAACTTTAAATCATGCTGTATTTGCATATTGACAATTTTAGCAAAATGCTGAAATGCTGTCTTCTTTTGTAGTTGTTTTAGTTATTCTTTGTAAATCCCTATTTATCATGATTTTACAACATTCCAACATTTCTAATTGATAAACAATTTTACTAGTATGTTCTATCTCTCCTTTTGCTATTTTCAATTCATATTCTAACTTTTTCACTTTAAAATTTATTATATGACTTAAAGATTCCAAACTATTCTTTTTTTGCTTATTTAGAACCCATTGTAATGTTTCAATTTGCAAGTTAAGCATATTATTTACAATTGGATAATTCTGAGGTCGAATATGATATTCTAAAGTTCTAATACCTTCATAGATGTTTTCTTCTAAATTTCTTTCAAGAGATATAATCATCTGTTCAATTGAATTAAGTATTATAAAACAAGGAAATCACTTTTAATAGAGGGGGAGAGGATTACATTTGAATAGATTTCTTCTAATTGTATTTATTGTTAAAAATTCTATACTATACACATAAAAAATTTTAATAAATTATATTGATTTTTGTATACTTTAGTAACTATGAAGAAATCAAAAAAAAATACAAGATGTAAGTATATACCCTCTTTTTCTCATAGAATTTATCAAGACAAAGTTCTAATTCTTATGTGTCAAAAAGAAATCATTCGAGATAGAATTAATATAAATAAGGAAAAAGTATTGAAATAGCAGATTTTCCGGAAAAATTAACACAAATTGCTAGTATGGTTAGGAGCCTATACTAGTCATATTTTTTATTTGATAAAAATTGTGATCGTTTTCATTCCGTTTCTCCTCTTTTCAATAATTTTCATCTATTTACTATCGATAACGTGTAGTTAAAGAATGTTATCTGCCAATTTTCTCCTTTGTAAATCCTTATTCTTATCTATGAGTTTATTGATATGTTAATAGATGAAAAAAAATCAAGAATGTGATTATGGTTGTAAAATCAAAGAAAAAATTGTAGGAGATAATCTCTGTTGACAAGTAAAATATTACTTCCACATGATGGTACAGATATATCAGATAAAGCACTTGAGAAATCGAAAGAATTTGCCAAAGCATTTAATGCTGAAATTTATATATTGCATATAATAGAACATAGTCCTCTTCCACCATCACTAATTTTAGACCATGATCGACAATGGATAGCAGAATCGAGAAGAAATATTGCACAGAAATTAAAGGAAGGTTGGATAAAAATGGCAAAAGAAAAAATAAATCCTAGACTAGAAAAAGAAAATATAAAATTTAATTTAATTGTATCAACAGACGAGCTACCTATCAGTGAACAAATTCTTAAATTTGCAACAAAGAACAATATAGATCTTATTATTATTGGTAGTCAACGATTGAGTGAAATTTCAAAGATCAAAGCATTGGGTAGTGTTTCAAGAAAAGTTGCAGAAAACGTAGATTGTCCTATAATGATAATTCATTAAATCGTATGTGTGATTCCTAATTAGAGAAATTACTATAAAAAAGTTTTAAGATATTTTTATTACAGAAATGAAAATGACAGATTTTCTTTGTTTATGGTACAACGGGCTCTATTAAGTTAAACAGTAAAAACTATGGCTAGAAATATTCCAATAATATTATTAATATTAGATTTTAAAGAAATAAAATATCTATTGTTATAGTTATGTATTCTCTTTATCTATATTTTCTAGGTAAGTCTACGTATACGTAATATTTCGAAGGCCTTAGTAATATTCAAGGATGATAAAAATAGAACTTATGTTTCTGTATGGAACTGGTTTCAATAGTTTGGTTCATGCAATATATAAAAAAAGAAAAAGAGTATCTATCTATATAATAGATGAAACTCATTCAAATTGTTAGTTAACACTTTTGGTTTATGGATATGTATAGAACCAATTGACAAATCTGTGTTTGGAATCTATATCTCAGAAGAGAAAATGCTTGTTACTCATATTCATTAGATCTCGTTGAGAAATATGGAAAATATGCTGTATTTACTAATAGTGGTACCTGGTATCCAGAACCATTA
>DASUZI010000230.1:0-39095 GCA_036376955.1 Nitrososphaeraceae archaeon | reverse complement strand
ATCGTCTTTACCTTCCATTTTATGTTATAATTATTAACTAGTATTATTTTATTAAATTAAGTTAACGATACATTATTAAAAAATACGAGTATTTTTATTGAATTTATTTCATTATTCAACTTATTCCTACTAAAAATATTCCTGCTAAAAATAAGAAAAATCTTAATTGTTTGATACAAATATTTTATAATTTAAGTCAAAAATTATTAAATAATTATTGTTATCTTTATAATCAAAATTAAGGTAATATGTAATCTTATAAATTATTATATTAAATGTCGAATATAATTATAAATAAATTCTTCCCTTGCTTTAATCAATATTATATTAATTACGATCTAGCTTTGGATCGAAAATCTTTCCATTTCTAAAAGCGATTAATCTAGCTGATGACTTATCTTTAAGTATTCTTCTATTACTTTCATTATTTTGAATAGATGAAGTTCCATGCTCATTTACTATCTCAACATGAACTAAATCTTTGAAATTTGCTTTTATTAAAAAAGCAATACTTCTAGCCATATTGATATTACCGTCTCCTATTCTCACGATCTTTTTCTTTGCCTTAATCTCTGACAATATCTCAATAATAAAATTTAATGTTAATTCAATTGTAGATAATACTACACTCTCTATTTCATCATGTAAATAGAAAATCGATATGCCTATTCTATTTCCTGGATCAATACCAATTGTTAATTGATCATAAGTATGAGATTTTATCAATTTCCTTAATATTTTTGCCTTTATTATTACAGGATTCTCATTTAATTCTGAATCTACCATTATATTTTTTTTCTTGAATATAGGCGATTCTTCCTTGGATGTGATTATTATTCTTGAATAAGAGTTTACTGCTTCAGACGGTGATAATTCCTCATAATTTAACTGAAGTAATTTGAGGGTATTAATAATTTTATAATAGGATTTACCATTAAGTGTGGCAACAGTAATTTTATGGTTTAGTGCTTCCCTCATGAAGGGTGATTCAACAAATTTTCTATATCACTAATTAGTATTAAATGTTATCCATGTAATAAATTAATTGTCATTTTTGTATATTAAAGCAGTGAAAATCTCGTATATTTGATCCAAAATTGACTAATTCTTTATATGATTTTATTTAATTACCTATATGATATCTGAATATGGAGATCTATTTTGAATTCAGTCTTGCTCACTCTTCCAATCTATTTGATATTGATATGATCGTTATAGCAGCAACGATTAGATGATCCAAAATTGTTCTTATTAGAATGTTATTGATTTAACAATATCATTATTAATTATGTATCCGATTAGTTGCATAATAAATATAAAATAGAAATTTATTTAAATTTACTATTTATACTTAAAATTGATCATTATGTATTAATACAATTGAAGGAGAAGTTGATTGTTATGATAATGGTTTCTACTCATCCAATTATTATTTAATTATTATTAATATTAATAACTTATTAATTTATAAAACAAATATTGATATATTAATTTATACAAATACTAGTTTTTGTGTATGTTCATAACATTAATTATTATAAATAATCTATTTGAAGATATTACTCTTGTGTTATGTAAACTATTTTTTATTATTTATTAAATTCATTGTATTTGTCAAAATATAAGTATGTCTTAATTCTTTTTATCTTATACATTTTTATAAATATGCTCTGTCATTTATTTCAATTTTTAGATTTGAAACAACTATATTTTCGTTTACTTACTCTTTTACTAGGTAATCAATCTTGGAATCAGATATAAAATCCCAAAAATCTCAAGTATATCAATACGAATCGATTGTAAATGATAACCTTTTATGGCTAGATATAAGAAATCCAACCCGTGAAAAGATGAATAATCTTGGGAGACAATATTCTTTTCATGAATTAAATATTGAGGACTGTCTCTCAAAAACTCAAATACCAAAGATTGATAAATACGATAATCATGTTTTTGTAATTTTACATTTTCCAACTGGAAGTACTGATGATAAAATATCAAGAGTTACTCAATTATCAATTTTTATTGGAACAAATTATTTAATTACTGTACATCAAGGTGATCTCAAACCTTTAGTGGAAATGTTTGATTTGTGTAAAAAAGATAAAAATCAAGAATATCGTCAAGTAATGATGGGAAAATCCTCAGGATATCTATTGCATACTATCATAGATGCATTGGTAGATGATCTTTTCCATATTTTAATGAAAGTAATAGGAAATCTAGATGACATTGAAGATGCAGTCTATGACGAGAAAACAGGTATAGCCAGAGAAATTTCTCATATTAGAAGAGAAATTACTACTATCAGACGTGTATCAATACCATTAAAGAGAATAATTGTAAGCCTTACAAGAGATATTCAGAAAATTTCAGAAGAAGACCTTACTCCTTATTTTGACGATATTAAAGATCATATTGATAAAGTCTTAGATACGTTGGAAGAGGCAAAAGAAACTATAGAAATTTATAAAGATACTGATTATATGTTAAGTACAGAAAAAACTAATAAAATTATAGCTATGTTGACAGTAGTATTCACATTATCCATTCCAATAACTATAATTAGTACAATATACGGTATGAACATTTCTCTTCCAGGATCTGATTTAAATCAATTCCAATTCCTTGGGGAATATACTACTTTAATATTAATAATGTTAGTATCAATTGTAATCACAGGTATAATGTTTATATCTTTTCGTAGGTTAGGATGGCTGGCTAGGAGAATTTAGTTGTTTATCACCTTTCCGTAAATATGCTGCCTCTTGAATTATTAAGAACAAAAATAACTAATAAAGGTCAAAGAATTACTCCTTTATTTTGTTTAGCCTCTGTTGATAATCTTTCCATAGCTCAAAAACTAATAACAGAATTCGAATTCTCAAATAACAAAAAAGAGACAAAAGGAGATTTACAAAAAAGATTATTTTTGTATGAAAATAGTTACAATGATTTTAAGCTAATTAGAGGTCTTATTGCACTATTAGAAAGACGATGTGTTTTCAAAGTTAATCAATCCATTTCGTCAGGTTATAAGAACCATCTTTTTTCTACTCAATTACCATCTTCATTTTCATTACGTAAAATGTTATTTGAGGTATCTTCAAGAGATGGATTATCTGTAGATCATGCTAAACGAGATAAAATTTTTCAACACGTTGCTTCAAAATTAAGTATAGATACTAATTATTTGGAAAAATTGATGTGGCTAGATCAAGAAGATTGTCTCATTCTAGAAAGCTTCAGTTCAATTAAACCAAAACATTTACTTGGAATATATAATTTATCAATTTTACAAACACTACTATTTAATTCTGTTAACTTCGAATTCACAGTAAAAGGAGGAACAAATTGGAAACAAGTATTACGAACAATCAAAAGATTTGGACTAATGTATAATCTTCAGAAAACTCAAAAGAATTCAGACAGCAAATTTCGTAAAAAAATACAATCTAATCAAACTGAACAAAACGTTATAGATGGTGATGATTTTAACTCATATTTCAATGACAGTATCATATGCTCAATAGACGGACCTTTGAGTATATTTAAATTAACTAATAAATATGGTATTTTAATAGCAAAAGTAATTCCTAAAATTATTTCAGCTCCCACATGGAATATTAAAGCATCAATAATTAAAAATAGTCTTTCAGGTAGAAAACTTTACGATTTTGATCTTTCATCAGATAGTGATGTATATTTATTTAATTCCATAAATGACCGATTTTATAATGATTACCCATCTCAAGACTCTAATAGTGATAATCTTGATTTTGATAGTTTTGTTGAGGCAAAATTTGCTACACAATTTGAAAAATTTCGTACTGGCTGGAAACTCGTAAGAGAACCTGATCCTCTAATATTGCCAGATGGAAGAGCCTTCATAGCTGATTTCCTTTTTGAAAAATATGGCAAAAAAATATATTTTGAAATAGTAGGGTTCTGGACCGCTCAATATTTAAAGAGAAAATTTAAAAAAATTTATGAAATCTCAAAATTAAGTGATAATAAAAACGATCTTTTAGTCGCAATAAACGAACATAGTTTTGTTTCAGAATCTGGAGAAATAAAAAACCTCTTATCGGACTCTATTTTGGATTATGATAAAATCATAGTATATAAAAAAGATTCAATTCCCATGAAAAAGATAATTTTCTATCTAAAATCTATAGATAGTCAAATAATGAATCAGAATCTTGAAACTTACAGATCTGCAATGACTGAATATATTGTGGAACTCTTAAATAAGAACCAAGATATAATTAATTTGGAAGAAATATCTAAAACTTATGGTGTTTCTATTAATTCTATATCTAATATTATTTCAAACCTACGTACAAATAATCATATTCAAAAGTATATCATTCAAAATTCTTTATTAATTTCCAAGGGAAAATTAAATGAAATAAAATATAGAATTGGTGATATTGACAATTTAATAGAAATACAAGAGATTTTTCAAAATAATAACATTCCTATCCAATACACTATCGATATTCTTAAATATTTAGAATATGAAATTGTCTGGAAGGGAATGGATTCATCAAATATTATAATAAAACGAAAAACATGAGGAGATTATACTTTATGCATGTTAAAATCGTTAATAAAAAATATAATTCATTGAAATATTTAAATTTATGATAATTTAGTTAGTAATAGTGTATGAACAATCTAAAAAATATTAAAATTAATAATAATACATGGTTACAAAATATTTCTGGAAACTGGCGTGATATAGAATGTCCTTGTGGAAGTTGTTATCATTTTAATGGAAGTCTTGAAGAATTATTTAATTGGGAAAATATACATTTAAGACATATGGCATCAGATTATGATAATCATGCAATGATATCTTTTTATCCTGACGATATGGTTATTTTTTATCATTCTAAAACTGGATATGTTATGGAAAGAAGAAAACATAAAACATATGAACTAAATGAAATTAAAAATGCATGGATTCACGGAAAAATAACAATCACAGGTGCATAACTTCTTTAATATTGTGTATTATACAATTTAAAAGTATATTATCGGTAAACTGAGTCAGATATACTAAACTATTCCCTTTAAATCTTATATATATTAGAATTATGGAATCTAGATAAAACTTTTACTGCTTTGAGTATTAATTTTCTTTTATGATTAATTTACAAAAAATTGTATCTTGACAATTATTCTTAATGATATCTTTATACCGTATCATTCCATATCACATACTAATATCGAAAATACTATTCTGTTTAGACTCTATAGATGCAAAAATTGCTCTATAAATATTTCTATTGAATTTAGTGGTTTCGATCAAATAAAATTATCCAGTGACGATATACTTTGTATCTTATGTAGATCACAAAAACAGAACAGTGTTTTATATAATCAGAAAATTAAGGAATCTTTTGAAAATATCATATTATCAAAAATTAATGATTCTAAGATATATCTGAAATCTATAAAAATTCCTCAAGATATTTATGCCAAGTTAAAAATAGAAAGAAGACCCTATTTTCCTATGAAAATGATAATAATAATATGCCTTCTTGGTTGATAAACTTTATGTTATCTGATGAATTTATAGATCTTGGAGTTATTGAGGAAGATCAATTGTTTTACCGACTAACAAACAGTTACGAAAAAAATATAGAAATAACAAGAGATGAATTAATTGAATACTTCAATTATGGGAATTCAACCTTTGGGCTATTCAAATTTCAAATAAAAGATATCAGTGAATATTTCTTTATCTATATTCAATTTGAAAGAAATTTAGATACATTGAAAGAAAATAATCTTTCACTAATAGATTTAAGTACTATTTTATTATAACATTTGTTGTATATAAGCAGTCACACGCTGAAATTTTTTTAGACATAGAGAGAACTATTTATATTCTTATGTTATAAGTAGATTTTTTTACGTTATCATAATCAAACAATAAACCTAGTTCACAGTAAATATTGTTATTTTATTCTCTGTCTCTAGGGTAAATTTGATTTCAGCATGTGACATTGCCACAAGCCGGAACTTCCATCACAGGGAAATTAGATAAGAAAACAATGAAAATTAAAGCACAGCAAAGTTTCTTTATATTTTGATTAAATAATTTTTCAAAAAAATCGATCTCCTATAAAATACTAGTCACATAATTACATACAACTATTTCTGTTTTCGACTTTAACTTCCAGTTCATATCGATTTTTCACTTTTACATCATGTATTTTATAAAATCTAGACTTTAAGGCGACTGAATTCTCCTATAATAGTGCGAGATCCAGGTGTGATAAGAGATAGATATTGTTGGTAAAGCGATTCACAATTCTTATCTTTTTCAATGTTTGTCATCGTCTCATCTCTATGCTTGCGGTCTCTATAGGATTGTATTTCTACCCAAACCTCCTCATCAGGATTAGCAGAAACAGTTTCTGTTATGTTAACAAAGTCCATTACGGTCTCTGTACTGCTAAGGTAAAAGAATTCCGAGTGAAGGGGTCCATATTTTGGAAATGTGTCTTTAATTTGTTTATTGAGCAGTACTATAGCGTCATGATTCTTTTTAGGTATTCTATAAATAAAGATCTGAGCATGACTTCCAATCTCTTGTTCATTTTCCAATATGTTTGATTTACTCATGATTCTACTATACTATGTATGTTATAAAAATATGCAAGGGAGTAAAAGTATAGTTAATTACAATCCATTAAAGAAGACCAAGGTACTAAATTTTTTTTCAACAGGAACTAATCAATTTGTCTCTACTATTTCATAGAAAGATGAAGGATCTGAAACATACAGACTACTACCTATAATATCTCACAGCCAAGATTTGGCGAATCAATTGGTTTGAACACTTGATAACTACTATCGATATTTCTTATGGCTTCATTATAATTTGTGTCTTCATTTCACTTTTTATATCGTCCATTTACGCATCCATCGGGGCAATCAGAATTTACCTCAAGTTAGTGTATCGTAAATATTAGTGTAAAATGAGGAGATCTTTTATGAATACAGCAGTACCGCCCAGAGCCGGAATGCGTGAATGGATGGGACTTGCTGTCCTAGCCCTTGCATGCATACTCTATTCAATGGACTTGACAGTACTGCACTTAGCAATTCCTCATATTAGCGTAGACCTTCAGCCTACAAGTATTCAATTACTCTGGATAATAGATATATACGGGTTTTTTGTCGCGGGATCGCTGATCACACTAGGCAATCTGGGAGACAAGATTGGTCGGCGCCGCCTGCTTCTGATAGGTGCAATTACTTTTGCCCTCACGTCTGTGCTGGCTGCTTTTTCGACAAGCGCTGAGATGCTCATCGTTTCTAGGGCGCTGCTTGGAGTCTCTGGGGCAACAATAGCACCTTCGACGCTATCTCTCATTCGCAACATGTTTCAAGACTCAAACCAACGTACAGCCGCTATCGGTGTGTGGATATCCAGCTTTTCGGCAGGGGCTGCGATCGGACCTCTTGTAGGAGGAGTACTTATTCAATACTTCTGGTGGGGTTCTGTCTTTTTGCTGGCTGTCCCTGTTATGGGAGCACTCTTGGTACTGGGACCAAAACTCCTCCCTGAATTCAAAGATCCTCGCGCCCCTAGACTCGATATTATCAGCGCAGCACTTTCGCTTGCAACTATTTTGGCTGTGATTTATGGTATCAAGCTTATAGCCCTAGACGGCTGGCAGCTGCAATCGTTCATGTTTGTCGGAGTAGGAGTGGTATTTGGCATAGTTTTCTTGCATAGACAGAGGAAATTAGAATATCCCATGATCGACCTTAGACTATTCCGTTTGTCCATGTTCAACACAGCATTAGTCACTTTGTTGCTCGGAGTCTTCGTCGCTTTCGGTGTATTTTTGTTTCTCTCGCAGTACCTCCAGCTCGTTCTAGGTCTTTCTCCGCTTGAAGCTGGTATGTGGATGCTTCCATGGGCTCTTGCGTTTGTGGTCGGATCCACTTTGACTCCAAAAATTGTGCGTCGGTTCTCTCCGATATCAATCATTGCTGGCGGTCTGGCAGTTGCCGCAGTTGGATTCGGATTACTCATCCATATTGACGCATCGACATCATTCCTTTTTCTATCAATAGGATTGGTCATATCATCTCTAGGCCTTGCTCCTGTGTTCACACTGGCAACTGATCTTGTTGTAGGATCTGCTCCCCCAGAGCGCGCTGGAGCTGCATCGTCAATTTCCGAAACCACTGCAGAACTTGGTGGAGCCCTTGGTATAGCAGTCTTGGGCAGCATAGGTACATCAATATACCGCACGGAATTGGCTAGAGCCATCCCTGCCGGTATATCTCCCAAGGCGCAGGAGACTGCACTAGAAAGTTTGGGTGGCGCCGTAAGCCTGGTAGGACAGCTTCCCGACAGGATAGGCTCCATGCTTCTAGACATCGCTCTAGGTTCATTCATACAGGGTTTGCAGTTTACGGTGATCATTAGCGCTGCAATCGCCGCAGTCGCCTCCGCATTAGTTTTTGTCAAATTGCGGAAAGTGCAAATGGATTCTAAGCAAAATTAATTAGAAAAACAGTCTCGCAAATAGCGGTATCACTTGTGACTGCCTCTTTGATGACTAGAGATCCTTCATCTATACACTAAATAATCATGTTTTGTAAAACATGTTTTATCTTTTACTATATTTTTTAACATTCTATTAGTAATATGCAGCTAGTTGTTTTGTCATAAAATTTATTCATGTATCTATCTTATATTTAAGGTTCCATAAAATCTTCATCATATTGTATATAATTAATTTATTTATTTGTCTTTAATTATTATATTCTATATTTAACAATTTTTTATTATATATTTGACTAATATTCACAACAAAAATAATAAAAGTAAGAACCTCCAAGTGAACCTTATGGGTTAGAATCCCACTCCCCGCGCTTATCTTGGGGTTCCTCCAGAAATATTAAGATTTGATACGACATTCTTATGATGATAAATAAAATTTGACTCTTAATATACAAAAAATAAGACAATTTATAACTTACGAGAATGAAGAAAATAATTTAGTAAAAAAAATCAATTACGAAATTACTTCGAAAACAGTATTTTAAAAATAGTTTAGTTACTTTATCCAAGAAAAATATAAAAAATGCTAGAACTATCTGTAATTATATTATTGCAGAACAAACAGAAATAAACAAAAAAGATTCTATAAAAGAAGAGTAAAACCATAGTAAAATTTTTATCATGTTGACAAAACTGGAGATACTGGAGATAATTTAGGTAAATTATTGGATAGTATTACATATCACAATTGTCAATAGCAAATATTTTCAAAGAATTATTATTACATTATTTTAGGAAAGAATTAATACTTTGAAGTTCATTTTTGCCTCATGAATTCACCAAAAATGCGGATTCGAACCGAGGATTCAAAGCCTCAGGTGGGATTCGAACCCACGACCTAAGGTTTACGAAACCTTCGCTCTAACCGTGCTGAGCTACAGAGGCAACATTAAAATCAATATTATCAAGAAATTTATTTTTACTGATATATAATTTAGATTCTAGTAACACAATTAAATCAAAACTTCTATTCTTATTGTATGAAGATATCAATTTCTGGAGCTAGAGGTATTTATGGAAAAGATCTCAATCTTCATGAAATTTATAGATTGTCTTGTCTTTTTGGATCTTATCTTAAGAAATCTAAAAATAAAAAGATAAAATGTCTACTAGCTTCTGATACTCGAGCTTCCGGTGACATCATAAAAAAAATTGTAAAATCTAGTTTAATTGAAATGAATATCGATGTTTATGATTTGAGTATAGCACCAACTCCAATAGTATTTAGAGAGTCCAAAAAATTTGATGGATCTATAATTATAACAGCATCTCATAATCCTTTCGATTGGAATGGACTTAAATTCATAATTGATGGCCGTGGAATATTTGAAAAAGAATTAGATAAAGTATTATCATCAACTCAAACAACATTTCCAATTACATCGTATGGAATTTCTAGGAATTTCTTATCTAATTATGAAAATGATATACTAGAATTAATTCAAAAGGCAAAAGAATTGAATTCATACAAAAACAAACGAATTGGTATAGATGCTGGAGGTGGTGCTGCATGTGGATATGCTAATAATATATTAAAGAATATTGGACATATTGTTTATGATGTTAGTGGTAATAAAGGTATATTCTCTAGAGGCCCCGATCCTACAGTAGATGATTTATTACAATTGAAATCTATTGTAAAATCAAATGGTCTTGATTATGGATTTTCATTTGATCTAGATGGAGATCGTTTAGTTGTTGTTAATAGTAACGGTGAAAAGTTAAATTCAGATATTACGCTTTTACTCTGTATAGCAAATATGTTATATAATTTCCAAGCAAAAGAATTTGTAACAAGTATAGATACAAGTATGTCTATTCAAAATTTTGTTAAAAATCATGGATGTTATTTAACTTATTCTAAGGTAGGTGAGGCAAATGTTGTTCAAAAAATGATAGAAAAGAATGCTAATGCAGGAGGAGAGGGAAGTAGTGCAGGATTTATTATGCCTAACTTTAATATGTGTAGAGATGCTATTTTAGCTAGCGTTCTTATCAGTACAATTAATAAAAAAATATTAAAAGATTGTTTTGAAATTTCATCTAAGTATTCTCAAATTAGAACTAAAATTCAAATTGATTATAAATTACAAAAAACTATCTTAGAAAAGTTACATGATGAATTTAAAAAAGATTCAACAGAAATTAATATGCTAGATGGGGTTAAAATAATTATAGATGAGAATTCTTGGATATTATTTAGGATATCGAACACTGAACATGTTTTAAGAATATCAATAGAATCTACTATTAACGAAATTAATAATCTCTATAGAAATGTTAATGAAAGAATAATTAAAATACATGACCAAATTAAATGAGAAAGAAATCATAGATCTATTTTATTCTACTCTTTTAGAAAAAAATAAAATCCAATTTCAAATAAGAGATGATGTATCAATATTATCTTTTAAGGATCTAAGAAAAAATAAAATAAAATCTACCAATTTCCCTAATATAATTATAAAGTGTGATATGTTAGTAGAAAGTACTGATGTAGTTAAACAAATGAAAATATGGCAAATAGCACGAAAAAGTATTGTTTCTGCTGTTAGTGATATGTCTGCAAAAGGAATTAAACCACCATATTTTTCGTTACTATCATTAGGAATTCCTAGCTCTTGGACAAAAAATAAAATAAAAAATTTAATTTTGGGATTTGAAAAAGCATCTAAAGAATTTGGTATAGTTATTCTTGGAGGCGATACTAATGAATCTAAGGAGCTAGTCATTGATTGTACTTTAGTTGGTTTTTTGGATTCTATATCAAATCATATTCCTTTGAGAAATAATGCCAAAGCTGGAGATATTGTAATTACATCAGGCGAATTTGGTTATACCTCAGCTGGATTAAAAATATTGCTTGTCAATTCAAAAGCAATATCATCTTTTAAAAAACGAGCTATATCAAGTATTCTACTTCCAAAACCTAATCAAAAATTTGGAACATTATTGGGAAAATATTTTTCATCATCAATTGATTCTAGTGATGGATTAGGGACATCTCTTTACGAATTGGCTAAGCAAAGTGGGATTAATTTTTATATTAATGATATTCCGATTCCTGGAGGTTTAATCGAATTTGCCAAAACTAATTCTCTAGATCTTTATGATCTAATATTTAATGGTGGTGAAGAATATGAAATAATAGCTACGATTAATCCCTCTAATTTACCAAAAGTAAATTTTCTTGCAAAAAAATTTCATTTACCGCTATTTGTAATAGGAAAAGCAATGACTGGAAATGGTAATGTTTTTGTTAAATATGATAATGAACTTGAAGTGCATGGAAGAAAAATTGAAAAAAATAAAGATTACTTTCTATTAGAAAATAAGGGCTTTTTACATTTTTCTTAATATATTAACAAAGTTTTAATATCCAAATTAAGTGAATTATAGGATTATGTCTGAAACTGAGGATATTACTCAATATAAATGGGGAGTAGCTCATATTTTTAGTAGTTATAATAATACTTTAGTTCATATTACTGATATTAGTGGTGCTGAAACAGTATCGTTTAGTTCTGGAGGTCGACATGTAACTGCTGATAGATACGAATCGTCACCTTATGCAGCAATGAAATCTGCTGTATCTGCAGCAGATACCGCAAAGTCCAAAGGAATAAATGCACTTCATATTAGGGTACGCGCAGTTGGAGGAGTAGGACCTAGAATACCCGGTCCAGGAGCTCAAGCTGCAATAAGAGCTTTAGCTCGAGCAGGTTTTAGGATCGGGAGAATCGATGATGTTACTCCAGTTCCTCATGATACAACCAGGAAACCTGGTGGTAGAAGAGGAAGAAGAGTATAACATTACTATACTTTTTAATTTTTCTCAAGTAGAATACAAAGCATTAATTATAAATTTTTATTTTAATATATGTTATATTTGCGAAATTAGCCAAATTACTATATCATTTTTTAATGATATACAAAATAAATTAATAATTATTTGATAAAATGCCTTTATTTATTGACATTATCTTTTATTTTATTCATCGTCAATCTCTTTATTCTGCTTAAGTTTCTCTGCAAATGACATATATTTTCCATGTTCTTCAATTTTGATCGTTGTATTTATTTTAACGTTTATTCCAATTGTACGAAATAACGATAGTAAATCTCCTCCAGAAATTTTTCGGTTTATTTCTCCACTATTAATAAGTTCTACTATTCTACTTACTATTGCTCTAGTTTCTGAGGGAAATTGAGATTCTGCTAAATTTAATACTTCATCTCCTCTGTCATACAAGTATGATAATAAGATCTCTCTTTCAGAAGGCTCGCGTTTTTTAATATCTTTTTCTATGTTATCTTTCTTCTTCTGTTTCATCATACGTTGCATTATTTCTTGCATTTTCTTAGCTTTAAGAATTTCAATATCTGGATCTTCTTCCATTTAACCTTTAATCACTCCTATCGGAACTAACTTTGCTACTTTAGTCGCAATCCCCAATTTATCTGATACATTCACTACTGAGTCTACATCTTTATAAGCCAAAGGTGTTTCTTCTACTATTCCATTTTTTGTTAATGCTTTTATATAAATTCCTTTTGAATCAAGTTCAGCTTTCACTTTTTCAACAGTATAACTTCTTTTTGCTGCACCTCTTGACATAGTTCTTCCAGCTCCATGTGCAGTTGATCCAAAACTTAAATCAAGAGATTTTTTATTTCCCACTAATATCCAACTGGCAGTTCCCATCGATCCTGGTATAATTACAGGTTGACCTATTTGTCGATATTTCTCTGGGACCTGTTCCATACCTGCTGGAAAAGCTCTGGTAGCACCTTTCCTATGAATTACTAAATCTCTCATTCCTTCTCCATCAACCTTATGACGTTCTACTTTGGCTATATTATGTGCTACATCGTAAACCAATTTCATATCTAATCCTGTTTCTGAACTCGAAAATATTTTCTCGAATGTTTTTCTAGTAAAATGGGTAATTATTTGCCTATTTGACCATGCAAAATTCAAAGCCGAATACATCGCTTTTCTATAATTTTCTCCTTCAATTGAATTATTTGGAACACATGCTAGTTCTCTATCAATTAATTCAATATTATATTTTTTCAAAGATTTTTCGGAATAACGTAAATAATCACTACAAACTTGATGACCAAATCCTCGTGACCCACAATGTATGAGTACTGTTATTTGACCTTTTTCTAGCCCCATCACCTTGGCTGCATTTTCATCAAAAATTTCTTGGATTTGTTGAATTTCCAGAAAGTGATTCCCTGAGCCTAAGCTCCCTAACTGAGGGGCTCCTCTTTTTCTGGCAGTATCAGACACACTTTCCGGATTAGCGCCTGTCATTCTACCTTTCTCTTCGCATACTTCAGAATCTTGTTTATATCCATAACCATGTTCAATTGCCCAGTCAACTCCTTCGATCAATAATTCGTCTAATTCTGATCTAGTGAGTTTAATAGCTCCTTCACTACCTACCCCTGAAGGTATTGAATTAAATAATTCATTTATTAAATTTTTTAAATGCGGTTTAACTTGATTTACGTTCAGATTTGATCTAAGTAGTCTTACTCCACAGTTAATATCATAGCCTACACCTCCAGGACTAATAACCCCTTCTTCCATGTCAGTAGCTGCTACCCCTCCAACTGGAAAACCATATCCTTCATGACCATCTGGTAATACCACTACATGTTTTCTCACACCAGGGAGTGTTGAGACATTTACAGCTTGATCTAATGTTCTATCTTCACTCATTTTTAAAATCAAATTATCATCTGCATAAATCGTAACTGGTACGTTCATTTTTTTAGAATCATCAACATTAATTTTAAACTCAAATTCGCTTAATTTCTCAATAACATGATTTCCACGCTTGGTTATTATTTTATTCATTGTATTTGGTTATTTTTATTATATGATATTATTATAAGCCTTGCTTGCCTTGCTAGACTATTAATGAAATTTTAGATTCTATAATCTACACTTGGGCATAATTAAAGATAATGATAATCAACTTGCTTGTTATCATAATAATATTGCTCCATCTTTTTATTTTTCATAGATTTTATATCTTAATTAATTATTTATGTTAACTATAACTATAATGTACCATTTATTAATTCTGATAATCTAAGCAAAGTGAAAATATATCTTCTGTTAATGTTTGTAAAATTCGATTTTTTTCTTCTAATCTTTTCATCTTTATATTTTAAATAAATCTTTTTGGATAGAAAGTGTCAATTTTTGATCTGTTGTTTTTATTATCTGGACAAAAAATAATTTAAAAATTGTCTTTTACTCTAATCTAAAAAATAAAAATTGTAAAGTATTCAAAATGATTGCAATCTATTTCATATATATAACTGGATACAATTCTTTATTTTTCATGTATAATGATACAACATATAAGAAGAATAATTTTATTGTTCAGTTAAAATAGAAATGATTTTATCTTTGACACAACCGGAACTAGCCTCATTTGATATTAATTACTGAGTATTTCAATACTCTCATTTTCAAAATAATAATTTCATAAACTTACTTATAAAAGAGAAATGATTCCTCCTTTCTAAAGAGACAATATTTATATTAAAATATCTTTCTAAATTTAATTTGATTGATAAATGAAATTAATACCCTGTGTATTTATATTATCTCCATTAACAATAAATAAATGAAATTCTAGAATGTTTACTGGTATAATCGAATCTCTGTGTGAAATAAAATCTATAAACGAGATAAAAAAAGGTAATTCGAAGTATCCTGCTGAAATTAAAATTTCTATAGATATTGGAAATTTATGTAAGGGATTAAAGATTGGTCAAAGTATAGCAGTAAATGGAGTTTGTTTAACGATAACCAAATTAAATAATACTATTGCCGAATTTTTAGTAATTGGAGAAACAGTAAAAAAAACATGTCTAGATTCAATAAAGAAAGGTGATATGGTTAATATTGAAAGAAGTATGAGAGCTTCTGATAGGTTCGATGGTCATTTTGTTCAGGGTCATGTAGATCGTACAGGTATTATTTATGACAAAATTGTTTTTCCAACAGAAACAAAACTTATTATCAAAATCTCTGAAGAACCAAAAGAGACCTCCCAATATATAGTACGAAAAGGTTCAATTACAATTGATGGGATCAGCTTAACCGTTGTAGATATTGACAATAAAAACTTATTATCAATATCTTTGATTCCTCATACATTAAAAAAAACTACTTTAGGAATAAAATCAATTGGAGATAAAGTTAATATTGAATTTGATATTATTGGTAAATACATTTCAAAACTTATACCAAAAAACTAGTAATAACAAATTCTGTAGTAAAATATATAAATACTGATGTTTTATAATTTATGTTTGTCAACTGTAAAAGACGCCATTTCTGCACTCAGTAAAGGAAAATTTGTTCTTATTCATGATGATGACAGTAGAGAAAATGAAACCGATATGATAATAGCTGCAGAAAATATAAAACCATACCATATAGCAAATCTAAGAAATGACGCAGGTGGTCTATTGTGCCTAGCTATAGATGGTTATATTTCTACAAAGTTGGGATTATCATATATACATGATATTTTAAACTGTGTTTCTAATACTCATCCCTTATTTACCACTATGACAAATGGTCGTGCTCCATATGGAGATAAACCTTCATTCTCAATTTCTGTTAATCATAGAGATACTTACACCGGCATTACTGATTATGATCGTGCATTAACAATTTCCAAACTTGCATCAATTTGCAAAAATATTGATAATGGTGGAGTATCAGAATTTATCAAAGGTTTTAGAACTCCAGGTCATGTTTCTCTTTTGATCGCTGCAAAAGGTCTATTAAAAGAACGATTTGGTCATACAGAACTTGCTGTTTATTTGGCAAAGATTGCGGGTCTAACCCCAGCTGTTGCAATATGTGAAATGCTTGATTCTCACACTTTTAGATCTCTCTCTATTGATGAAGCAAATAAATATGCAAAATTAAAAGATATTCCTTTATTAGAAGCTAATCAATTAAAGACATATTCGGTGATTTAAATTTCAATTGGTCAAAGTTCACTTAGCAATAGTGGTTTCTGAATTTAATCATGAAATTACTGATCTAATGCTAGAAGAAGCAAGAGTTCATGCTTCCAAGTTAAACTCGGATATTAGTCATATTTGTTACGTTCCTGGAACATTTGATATGCCTCTACTAATAAGTCATTTATTACAAAATAATACTATTGATGCTATAATTACTTTAGGAGCAGTTATAAAAGGTGATACAAATCACGATTTAATAATTGCCGAAAATACAGCGAGATTAATATCTGATTTATCATTACAATATAAAAAACCAATTGCACTAGGTATATCAGGACCTAACATGACGGTTGAACAAGCATGGGAAAGAGCAAAAATAGTTCCCATACGTGCAGTAAATGCAGCTGTAAATATGGTAAACAGAATAAAAAAACTCAATGAAAGTCAATATAATGAAAATAAAACTACTATTATTATAAAATGAATATCCAGATAACAATAATCAAAATAGAAGGTTATGGGTCATGGACATTGGTCTTGGGTAGTGACAGAGAAGCAAAATTACAAATGCTCCAAGCTCAGATTTACCATGACTTGCAATACCTATTCTCCAAATATAATTGTCTGGTATTCTTCAATAGATTTGATGAATATTTTGTGATTACAAATACATTATCATTAGAAGATCATGTCTCAGTTATAAAAGAGATTTCCATTAAACATCCAAATTTGTGCATATCTTTTACAATAGGAAATGGAAAAACTCCATTAGATGCAAATATCCAAGCGTATCAGGCAAGAAAAAATGAAAAATTTCTTGTTAAAAAATTTCAAATTTATGGTGAAATAAATAATCTTTCCGTATCTTCCTCTTTAACTGACAAAAAAGTAAAAATACTTCATATTGATATAAATGATTCATCAGGTTTTGGAAATCATTTATCGCCTTATGAAAGTACTATTACGGTAATGAAATCTTATGTTCTCCTTATGGATAAATTTCTCAAGAAAAATTCATTAACTTTTTTCCTAGGAGGAGATAACTTTATGATAATTGCTGATCTAATAGAAAAAGATGAAATCTCTGACTTATTAAATAGTATTTCTGATGAATTGGATATTAAATTTAATTGTGGTATAGGATTTGGAAGGACTTCTAGAGAATCAGCCAAGAATGCCACAGAAGCTCTAGATTCAATTAGAAAATTTCGTAAGAAAGGACAAATTATTCCTATCTATGAGATCAAATGAATCTTATTATTAGAAATATAAGTCTATTATATGGAAAAGACTTAGTTTACATAAATAAAGGATTTATTTGCATTAATAAAAATGGAATAATAATAGAAGCTGGAAGTGAAGACACTTATTCTGATAAGTACAGGTTGACTGATACAAAAGTTTATGATGGAACAGGGCTTCTTGTTATACCCGGTTTTATAAATTCTCATACTCATATAGCAGATTCAATAGGAAAGGATATATCAGTTAGTTCTACTTTTAATGAAATGATTCATCCTGTTTATGGAATTAAAAAGAAAATTTTGAATAAAAGTACTAAAGAACATCTAAAATACTTTATACGAACTTCTGCCATTTCTATGATGATAAAAGGAACAATATTCTTTGTAGATTTTCGTGAAGGTGGTCCAGAAGGAATTGAGTTATTAAAAGACTCTTTAAGGGATCTACCTATAAAATCAGTAATTTTAGGTAGAATAGAACAATATTTTGATTTAAAAAAAATATTGGAAATTAAAAAACAAACTAAAGGAAATATTGATGAAAAATTAGATAAATTACAAAAGCTGTCTTTAGAGTCTCTTTCAAGAGTATTAGAATCAAGTGATGGTTTAGGACTAAGTGGCGCCAATGAAAATACTGATGATGCTCTTGAACAATATTTACGTAAAGTTAAAGAATTCAATAAAAATAATAATTATTTACATAATAGAAAAAAAATAATTGCTATTCATGCAGCTGAATCAGAAAGTACTATCAAATACTCAAAATTAAATACAGGAAAAACAGAAGTTGAGAGAATTATTAATTTTCTTAAACCAGATATCCTTATCCATATGACACATGCTACTTTTGAAGATCTCGCTCTTGCCTTACATAATAACGTAGGTATAGTATTATGTCCAAGATCTAATGGAATTCTTGGAAATGGAATTCCTGATATTGTGACTATGGTAAAATTAGGATGTAAGATATCGATTGGTACTGATAATATAATGCTTAATTCTCCGGATCTTTTACAAGAACTAGATTATTTATGGAAAGTAATTAAATCACATTCATCTAAATATTCTAATTCCATTGACCCAAAAGAATTGTTAAAAATGATTACTGTTAACCCAGGAGAAATGTTTGATTTAAATTCTGGATCAATTGATATTGGAAAATATGCGGATATTTTATTTATCGACAAGTACCACATAGATTTACAACCAATTCATAATATCTATTCTTCTATTATTCATAGGCTTTCTTATGGGGCAATAAAAGCTATCATGATCAATGGCAGGTTTGTAAATGAAACTTCCTACTGATTTAAAAATAACTATTAATTCTGCTATGACTTTGGATGGTAAAATCTCTTCTTATACTGGCAATTCATGTATCTCTTCGAAGAAAGATTTAGTACGTGTCCATAAATTACGCTCTAAAGTTGATGCAATTGTAGTGGGTATAAATACAGTTATTATAGACAATCCTATGTTAACTGTTAGATTTATCAGAAGTAATAGAATTGATCCTACTCGAATTATTATAGATAGTTATGGTAGAATTCCATTAGATTCCAAAATTTTGAAAACTGCTGCTACAATTAAAACTATAATTGTTGTTACAAAACAGGCAAGTAAAGATACTATAGAAGAAATAAAGAAATTAGGAGCCCATGTCATAATAATTGGATCAAAGTTAATAAATTTAAAAAAACTTTTCAATATCCTATACAATATGGGTTATAGAAAAATCCTTATCGAGGGTGGAGGGGAATTAAATTGGTCTTGTTTACGTGGTGGAATTGTAAATGAATTAATTATAACTATTGCACCAATAGTTTTAGGTGGAAGAAATGCTATTACTCTAGTTGAAGGAAAAGGATATCCTATAATATCACAAGGGATAAAATTAAAGCTGACTAAAATTACTCAAAATAAAAATGATAATGAAATAACACTTTATTATAATAGCTAAATACTAAATACTAATAATTATTTTCCTGTAGATATTTCAGATAGTATTTGATCAATTTTATATCTTAATGCTTCTTTTGTATAGTTATTGTCTACCATAGCAAGATTTTGCTGACAAGTAGGGCATTTAAAAAAAGATTCTATAGCTATATCGAATTTTATTCTTTGACATTCATTATTCCCACAATGATAAAATTCTGATGATTCTTCATATTCTAATCTTTTTTGTAATCTATCCAGAATTTTTTTCTTCTGGTTATCTATGAAATTGTCAATTTGATCACTTTTTGCACGCCAACGATAAACAAACCAGCCTTTTTTCTCATCCTTAACTCTAATTCCAGTAATTAATGCTTTTCCAAACATATCATATAATACTTTTCTAATAACATTGATTCGCATTCCTGTTGCACCAGCAATTTCTTCATCAGTTGCATCTTCTGTATTTAAAAGTGCTTTAGCAACCTTCTGGTATTCTTCTCCACCTATTAAATTGGATATTTTGGCAAAAGATTCTTCATTATCAATAGATGGCATAACAATAGTATATGTTGTGATTCAGGTATTATATATTTACCGAAGTTCTATACTTTAGTATATTAAAGTACAGTAGTAATTATAATTTATTAACAAATATCACAAAGAAAATAAAGTTTTATTTAACAACCTTAATTACGTGTCAAAAATTGGAAATTAATGCTTCCTGTAATTTCGATTGGAAGATTTTTTATACATGGATTTTTTTTTCTTACTGTTTTTATAATTATGTTTTGACCATTTGTTAAACGGTTTATTTTTATTTAAATAATTGTGTTTTTTAAACGCTTTTTGAATTTTAGGTATTGGAATGCCGATTTCTTCATTTAATTGACGAACCTTATATTTAGTGTACCTTAAAATTTTTTCAAAATCTGAAATTTTTTCAATTGCAACTAAAGATATCGCTTTGCCATCAGAATTTGCTCTGGCAGTTCTACCGATTCTATGAAAATAGGTTATAGGATCCCTAGGAATATCATAATTAATAACGTATTTTATGGAAGGGATATCTATTCCCCTTGCTGCAATATCTGTAGCAACTAGAATTTGTTCTTGCTCATCTCTAAATTTATGCATCGCATAATTTCTTTGTCTCTGCGACAGATCTCCGTGTAATGCAGTTACTTGTAATAGTTCTTTTTTTCTCAAGTTCACAGCTAGTTCTTCAGCCTTCTGTTTTGTAGAAGTAAAAATTAACATCTGATTATTATTACTCTGTTTAATTAAATTACACAAGTGATTATATTTCTCTTTTTCATTTGTAATTAAATACATTTGTTCTATGGTTTTTAATGTAATATCATTTTGATTTACTGTAACATGTATTGGGTTTTTCATATATCTTTTACTAATTTCTATTATCTCTGGAAGTATTGTTGCTGAAAAAAGACATAATTGTTTTTTATGTTTTACCTTTGATAATATATAATTAATATCTTCTATAAATCCCATATCCAACATTCGATCAGCCTCATCTAATACTACAAAATCTATTGTATCCAGGAATATTGTTTTTTGTCCTATATGGTCCATTAACCTCCCAGGAGTGGCAACAATAATGTGAATCCCTCTTTCAAGTCTGATGATTTGATTTCTCATATTTTGTCCTCCATAAATAGCAGCTACTTTTGTTTCTGTATATTTTGCAAGTTTATTCATTTCCTTTGCTACTTGAATTGCTAATTCCCTTGTAGGAACTAATACTAAAGCTTGTGCACTTCTTGCATTTTTCATTTTCATTAAAATAGGTAATGAATATGCGGCAGTCTTTCCTGTTCCAGTATGTGCTTGTCCAATTACATCGTTTCCCTGCAAAATAATAGGAATTGCTTTTTCTTGAATAGGAAAGGGTACTGTATATCCACTTTCTTTTAGAGCTAGTAAGAGTTTTTTATTTAGTCCCAGTTCATCGAATAGTCCTGTCATTAAATTTCATCTAGTTTAATAAACAATCTTTTATCTTATCTAATCTAAATCTTTTGGGAATTTTTCAAAATATATGACGACATTATTAAGTAATTAAATCTATTTCAAAAGTAATAACAAAATAAAAAGCTAATACAAACACTAATACAACTGTTTTTACGTTATTATGATGATATATTTAATGATTGCTGAAGACGAAGAACTAAAAGAAAAAAAGCTACGGGGCTCTGGAGGCTATGTTATTGCCAGAATTTCAGATTACGAGCAAAAAAAAGGTAATCTGGGTGGGCCTGAGTTATTTATTGCAGGAATTGGACGATTACCAAAAGACAGAATTTTAAAATATTATTGCAATAAATGTGAGAAAGACTATCCAACATCTCCTGATTTAAATTATGAAAATCCAAATGAAGATGTCGGTGAAGGGGTTGTTTTAATTGAAAAAGGCGAATACAAATGCTCAGTTTGTAATGCAGTTCTTTCTCAATATCGTAAATTTAATAATGAAGCATCTACTCCTACTTCGACTATTCCAACCAAAAATAATTCTGTCTCTCAATCAAAGTCATCGGATGTCACTATTTCCAATTCATCACCTAAAAATAAAAAAGAATCTGAAAAATCTATACTGCCTTCTAGTACTTATGAAGAAAATACTTCAGATTCAATACAATCTGAGAGTACAGATACTAAATCGAGTAATGTAAAAATCGCTAAAGGAAAATATTTTCCTATTAATTCAATTATTGGAATGCCAGTTTATGATCATGAAGCTATGCTAGTAGGAAATGTTCAAGAAATAGGACTTAGAAAATCGCTTGAAGGTACAATACAAATTACATTAAAAATTGATAATCGCGAAAAAATATCTGAAACTAATAATGGTAATGAATTATATAATGAAATTACTTGGTCTGATATTTCTAAAATTGGAGATATTGTTCTAATAAATTGGGAACAAAAGAAAATATCACCATCTGACACTTCTCTTAGAGATAAAAAAATATGTATTGCATGCCAATACCATAATGAATCGGATGCTATTTATTGTGAACAATGTGGTAAAAAACTAGAATAATATTTTTTTCTTTCACCTTTTTTATTACTATCTTTTTATCTTTCTGATTTTTTTAATCCTATTCTAACATCTACTGCTCTTACACCATTACCTTTTTCTAATACAAGTAATGGATTCATATCAAATTCTTCAATTTCTGGAAAATCAGTAACTAATTGTGATAGTCGTTGAATACTTTCTACTATTCCATCTATATCTGATTCCTTTTCTCCTCTTGCTCCTTTTAATAGCTTAATAGTTTTTATAGATTCTACCATTTCTTTTGCTTGTTGTTCGTCTATTGGAGCTATTCTAAATATGACATCTTTTAGAACTTCTACATATATCCCACCCAAACCAAACATTATTAATGGTCCAAATAACGGATCTCTTTTTGCACCTAAAATTGTCTCTTTTGAAGAACCAATCATTTCTTGAACTAAAATTCCTTTGATCTCTGCGTCTGATTTGTATTTTTTTACATTCAACAATATTTCATTAAATGCTTTTATAGCTTCTTGCTGATTTTTAATTCCAATCTTAACACCTCCAGCATCGGATTTATGAATGATCTGTGGAGAAACAATTTTCATAACTACCGGATAACCTATTTCTTCGGCTGCTTTTGCCGCCTCTTCTTCATTTGTAGCCAAAAACTTTTTTGGAGTTGAAAATCCATATGCCTTTAATATTTCATAACCTTCTTCTTCAAGTAAATTAGTTCTGTTAGATTTTATCACATTCTCTAAAACATCTCTTGCTTTTGTCTTATCTGCCTCGAATTTTTTCGGAGGAATATCTTCTTTTTCAATCCAACTACGGTGTCTAAACATAGCTTCTAATGTTCTTATTGCTGGTTCTGCATACATAAAATGCGGAATTCCTCCCTCTGAAAGAATTTTTTTATTTTCTATTCCTTCAGCTAATCCCATTAATGCGGCCAGCATTGTTTTTCCAGTATTCTTGGATGTTTTTATTATTGTTTTTGCTAACTCATTATAATCTAATGTTGCAGAAGGCGTACACATAGTAACTACTGCACTAACATTATTATTGGATAATACTTCATCTAGCACTTTTTCAAATCGATTAAAATCAGCATCTCCTACTATGTCAACAGGATTTCTAGCTGAACCATGGGGTGGGATAACTTTGGCTATTTCCGATTGTGATTGAGAAATATCTGCCATTTTTAATCCATATTTTGAACAAGCATCTGTGGAAATTATGGCTGGTCCACCTGCATTTGACACTATAACTACTCCACCATTTGAAGGTGGTATTGGTTGTTTCGCAAAAGCTGTAGATGTTTCAAATAATTCTTGCATGGTATCTACTCTTATAACTCCTGATTGTTTAAACAGAGCATCGTATGTTTCATCAGACCCCATCAAAGCTCCTGTATGTGACATGGCAGCTTTTGCTCCTTCAGGTGTTCTTCCTGATTTCAATACAAGAATAGGTTTCTTTTTTTCTTTTGTTATTTTTTTAGCTGTTTGCATAAATCTTTTTCCATCATGTATATCCTCTAGATACATGACAATTACTCTTGTCTCATCATCCTCGGAAAGTAGTTCTAATATATCATTTTCATTCATATCTACTTTATTTCCCATACTAATTACTTTTGAAAAGCCTATTCCTTGAGCTATAGCATCTTCAACCGTAGCAGCGCAGATAGCACCGCTTTGTGATACTAGAGCTATTCCTCCAACATCTGGTGTAATTTTTAAAAATGTGGCATTCATCATACTGCTTTGAGATAAGCTCATTATTCCTAAGCAATTTGGACCAATTATTCTTGTTCCATATTGTTTACCAATATCTCCAATTTGCTTCTCAAGTTGAGCTCCAGATTCATCAACCTCTTTGAATCCTGCAGAAACTATTATTGCCCCTTTGATTTTCTTTTCTCCTATTTCTTTCATTACTTGGGGAACAATCTTGTTTGGAGTGGCGATTACTGCCAAGTCAATATCTTCTGAGATATCTAGAACGCTTTTAAAAGCATTGATTCCGTACACCGTAGGATTAGACGGAGTAATGGGGTATATTTTTCCTTTATAACCATCGATAATATTTGAAAAGATAGCCTTTCCCACTCCTGGCTTTTCAGAAGCCCCAATTACAGCAATTGACTGTGGGTTAAAGAAAATATTCTTTGAGTCAAATTGAGATGATGAAGACATATAATAATCGTTTCACAGATGCATGGTTATATGTATTCCTGTTAGGATTATAATGAAATAAAATCTATAATTCAATCTATCTAACTAGCAATTTGAAAAGTTAAATTATTCTTTTATAAATTTAGAATATTGGTAAACTCGATAGAAAAAATTGTTGATTCGGAGATTAGTACAATGATCTCTGATCTTAAGACATTGATTAACATTCCTAGTGTTTCTGCAAAAGATCAAAATCTTGTTGAATGTGCAGAAGCAGTTTCTGCTCTTATGAATAGAGTAGGGATTAAATCAGAAATTATTTATCTTGATCCTAAAGATAAAAACATTGCAACTTCTTCTCTTCCTCCTCCTATAGTATACGGAGAAATAAAATCACAAAAAAATCCAAACAGCAAAACTATCTTATTTTATAATCACTATGATGTTCAACCTGAAGATCCTTTAGATCAATGGAATGTTCCGCCTTTTAGTGGTGAGGTTTCTGGAAATTATATTTATGGAAGAGGTTCATCAGATGATAAAGGTGAATTAATTACTAGAATAAAAGCAGTGGAGTATTTCCTAAGAGAAACAGGTGATGTTCCATGTAATGTTAAATTTATTGTAGAAGGAGAAGAAGAAATCGGAAGCACACATATAGAAAAATATCTTGCCAAACACAAAGAAAAATTTGCTTGCGATGGAATTATTTGGGAATTTGGATATGTAAATGAAAAAAATATACCCATTATAAGTTTAGGGATGAAAGGGTTACTATATGTTGAATTGATTGCTTGTGGTCCAAATAAAGATACTCATTCCAGTTTAGCAGTAATTGTGGAAAATCCGGCATGGAACTTAATTAAATTGCTCAATAGTATGAGAGATGAAAATGGGCGAATATTAATAGCAGATTGGTATAATGATGTAAGAAATTTTAATCAAGAAGAAGAAAAAATTCTTAATTTAGAATTTTTTGAAGCAAATGAATTTAAAAAGGAATATGGCATATCAAGGTTTTTAGGTGATATTTCTGGAATTGATATTAAAAAAGCATTATGTGGTTCTCCCACGTGTAATATTGCTGGTTTTGTTTCAGGATATGTAGAACAGGGTGCTAAAACTATAATCCCCTCATTTGCAAAAGTTAAACTTGATTTTCGACTTGTTCCTGATATGGATCCAGAAAAACAGTTTGCTAAACTCCAGAAACATATTAAAGACCTGGGTTTCGAAAACATAAAAACTAACTTTATTCATGGAGAAGCAGCCGCTAGAACTTCTCCAAATGATCCATTTGTTAAAATAATAACAGAATCAGCAAAAAGAGTTTTTGGAGATGTAATTTTAAATGTCTCATCAGCTGGGACTGGACCGATGCACTCATTTCAAAAGATTCTCAAAGCACCTTCTGTCTCAATAGGAAGTACATATGTATACTCTAGAATACATTCGCCAAATGAATTTGCAAGAATTGATCTTTTGACTAATATTACAAAATGTATAGGAGAAATTATGGAAAACTATAATTAATCGAAAAATAATTAAATTTATTTTCCTAATTTACACTACTTTATCTCGGCTTTTATGTCTAGAAATAATGTAAAACCCATGAGCAGAAATTAATAAAGCTGATAAAGACATTTTTGTAGCAAATACTGCATTCCATGGCGTATTGGGATTAGGATAGGGTACATTTATATCATCTAATCTTATTATTCCATTTATTGCATCCACTGTAATAAATGAATTCCATATAACAAAATTATAAATAAATTCGTATAACGATATTACCAGTATAGCAAGAACAATTAATTGAACGATAGATATTATAGATTCAGGAATTTTCTTTACTTTATCTGCTCCTAATTTTGTAACACAATACCAACCAACAACAGTAACTATCATTAAATAAGTTACCAATTTTGCTAATCCTGGAAAAGGAAATTCTGTATTGACAAGAACTTCGCCTATAACTACTTTTCCTGTCCTTAAATATTCATCCATGCTTACGTATAAAGAATAAAAAGTAATTAAGGCCATTGTTGTAGCACAGAAGTAAAATACAATTAGAAAGATTGTTCTTGCTCTTATCTCATCATTTTTTTGTAAAGAACTACGCATTATTATTACTCCTACTTTATAGATCTTAGTTATAAAAATTCACATAAAAATTTTTAGAATTATAATACTTTATTTATGCTTATATTATTATATTTAAGGTCCAAAATTAGTTTATGCAAGGAAAAAAAGTGTTAAATTGGAATAAAGTACGGCCAAGTTGGGATGAATATTTTATGCTTCAAGCTGAAATTGCAAAGTTAAGATCTAATTGCCTTACTCGACAAATAGGAGCAGTTATTGTTAGAGATAATAGGCAGATAGCAACAGGTTATAATGGAACTCCTCCTGGAATCCTTAATTGCATAGATGGAGGCTGCAAAAGATGTCAAGAAAGAATTAATGGGAAATTGGATTCTGGGGTTAATTTAGAAAGATGTTTGTGTACCCACGCTGAAGCAAATGCAATCATGCAATGTGCATTATTTGGAAATGGTTCAAGTACAAAAGATACAACATTGTATAGTACATTTGCACCTTGCTTAGAATGTAGTAAGATGTGTATAACTGTAGGAATCAAAAGAATTGTTGTTCTAAATGATTATCCTGAGGATGGTAACATATTATTACAAGAAGCAAATATAAAACTTGATAAATTAGAGAGAAAAGAACTTCTTCCTTGGTGTAAATTCATTTAATGAATTATCAATAATTGATGATTTTCTATATCTTACTATATTGTTAATATATGTTTAATGTATTAATTATCTCTCTTAATGATGATTTTTTACATAATGAAAGAATTTTATATTACTTTATACTGAATTAAGAAAAGTATGGCTAAAGATAAATATGATCTTTCTATAAATGAACAAGAACTACAAACTATATTGGATTCTCTTAGCAATACCATCTTTAATGAAGAAATTAAAGAAGATGCAAGAAAAAATGCAAAAGACTTATTTATAAAATTACAAAAAGATTTTCCAATGTTAAAATAATTCTATTCTTTTGTTATTTAGAAATTAAATAATAATGTGTCTAATATATAAACTTAATATATACTTTATCTATATTTTTCTCTTATGCTTTTAATAATCTTTAAAACAATATCAGCGTCATTTGCTTCTGGTTCGAGCTCTAGATATGTATTCAATAATTCTAAGGATTTTTCTGGATCTTTCTCTTGTAATATTACTCCTTTATCCCTGATTGCATATGTATTTTTAGGATCTATCGCAAAAATCATTTCATTTGCTATATTTAATTTATCAAATTCTTGAATTTCAAAAAAACTATCTTTTAAATTATTTAGAATTCGTATCATTACTTGAGATAGATTAGCTTTTTCAACTAATTTTTTTGTTAATGGAATATTTTGATTTGGAAAAAAACTATCAATTAAATTTTTTAAAGCATAATCATCCATTATTCTACCCTTATTAAATGGGTCAATTATTATCTCATTATGATTAGCATCATCTAACACATATTTAACTAGAAAATGTCGTGGAAAATTAACTGGATACAATATAAAGTTAACCGATTGCGCAAGAGTGATATATATTATTGATAATGTTATAGGAATTCCGATTTTCTTTTCAATCACAATATTTAAAAAATTATTTAAGGGATTTTGATAGTCATGTATATTAGCCTTGAATTCTTGTTCTTTAAACATATACTCATTTATTAATTCTATTATTTGAGTAGGTCTACTAAAATTGATATTAGAACTTTTTCTTTTAATATTAAGTTCCTTTTGCATTAAATTTAATTCTTCTAAGTATTTTTTTACATTCATATCATTATAATAAATTATTTTTGAAAGTTGTAAAGCACACTCTGCAATTTTATCAAGCTTGTTAGGTTTTATGAAAGAATTAACTGTATTTATAATCCAGTTATTGATTTTTAAATCAAGATCTTCCAACAATTAATATCTTATCTAGTCTAATATATTCTTGATTAACTTCTATTTTTATAATTATTTATTAGGTTAACATTTTTATTCGATAGGTTTTTTATTGTATTTTTACATAGGAATATGCATATGAATGAATTTAACATACTTCTCAATTGCAATATTAGTGGTGGAGAATCTTTTGATTATAATTCTTATGAATTATTGATGAAATATTGTGGTTGTTATCGTTGTTGTTCTAATAACGATTGGATAAATTTGACATAAGACTATGCAATCCAACTCCTCACATAAACTCTTTTTCATATATATTGCAAAAAACGAAGAATGGAAAAAAAGACAAGAAGAAGATTGGGATTATGTATCTTCCATGGTTAAATTCTTTCATTGGTGGACAAAAAGAAATTTTGCTTTAAATTTTAGTATTGATGCTGATATTCTGCCTGTAATCACTGGAAGATTATTTGATAGAATGTCATTAGCTTATTTATTAAGAGATCATCAAGGCAGAGGAAAATCAGTATACCATTTTTACCTTTCCTTTTTCAAACCATTTTGGACTGATTGTAATGTATCTGGATATGCTACAAATAATTTTGGAATGATTCAATGGAAACGACCTGAACATATAGAATCCAAAGAACAAATTTCAAAATATTTTGCAGATTATAATTGTGCTAGAGTTTCACATGTTTTATTACATGAAATATTAAGACTTAAAGGAAAAAGCAAAAAGGAATATTTTGATCAAATCCATGATTTATGGGACGAACATGAACACAAAAGTCTTCCTTTTATTTATTATAATGAAAAATATTCGAAGGTATCATACAATGATTTCTATCGATTTGTAACAATAGATATATCAAAGCTCTAATTAATATCCAATTGATTTTAAAAAATACTAATAACTTAATAATAATAGTAAACATAATGCGATTAAAATATGAATTCTGAATTGGTGATTAAAGCAGGGGCAGTTATTGCGTCATTTGGAACAATTTTTTTAGTTATCTTTGCAATAGTATTACTTGTATTTTCTATTACAAAATTATGTGATAATGGATTTAAGTGTATATACGTTTCTAATGCTCCCTATCCATTAAATTTATTGATCGCTCCAATAGTTCTAGTAATTATTCTTGTTTTTATCGCTTGTGGTATAGCAATGATAAGATTAGGAAAATGGTCTTTTAATAAAAAAAAGTTGTATGATAAAAATAATTAAAAAATTTATAGAATTTAACCCTATAGTCTATTATTATTTTCTTTATTTATTCTTGTTGAGTCTCGTCTTCGTCTTCTTCCTCTTTCTTCTTTGATGATGATGTTGTTGTTGCTGCGGTTGATCTTTTACTTCCCTTCTTTGGTGTTTGCTCTTCTATATCGTCTGCTCCTTTTTCAGTAACTGTAAACCTTGTATCTGAATAAGGATGATATGGTGAATCCATCATTTTTGCTATTCTATTTTCTCCTGATTTTCTAAGATAGATTCTATATGTAGAAGCATGGCCTAAAACATTACCACCTGTCGCTTTTGTAGGATCGCCAAAGAACGTATCAGGTGACGACTGTACTTGATTTGTTATAACTATTGCTATGTTGTATATCTCTGCTAATCTTATTAATTTATGTAACATACCGTTTAATCGTTGTTGTCTATCTGCTAAAGTTCCCCTTCCAGAAAATTCAGCTCTATGAAGAGATATTATGCTATCAATTACTACTAATTTTGCTTTAAAATCGTCAATATATTTTCCTAAATCTTTAACTATTAATTCAAGATGAGAGCTGTTATAAACTTTGCAAACTGCTATACTTTTAAGAATTTCTGTAGGCTCGAATCCTCTTGATCTTGCTATTTGTTCAACTCGTTCTGGTCTAAATGTACCTTCTGTATCTATATATATAACAGAGCTATTTAATCCACCTGCCTCAACTGGTTGTTTTGCTGTTACACATAAAGTATGACAAACTTGCGATTTGCCTGATCCGAATTCACCATAGAACTCTGTTAAAGCCTGTGTTTCTATTCCTCCAAGTAAAAGATCATCTAATGCATAAGAACCAGTGGAACATCTAAGCATTGATCTTCTTTTTTGTAATGCATCATCTGCAGTAACAAATTCCTTATCTAAAACATTTGTTTCTCTTAATAGTTTTTGAGCTGAAATTATAAATGAAGCCGCTGTTTCTTTTGTAGCATTGATACTTTCAGATAGTTCTTCCGCACTGGCTACAGCTAAATCCATTACAGAAATAATACCGGCATCTTTCAATTTTTTTGCAGTAGTAGGACCTATTCCTTCAATATCTTGAATATCTAGATCAATTATTGCAACATTAGCATTTGATTTTGATTCATTTTCCATATTACTATGCAAATGATTTTCTCATATTAATATATGCAGGAACTTTATAGAGGGTGAGGGAGGTATGTATTTTTTTATACAGATTAATTTAAAACTCTATTTTCACATTTTAATTTAATGTAATTATAGAGATGGGGCCGAAGGGAGTTGTTCTGATAGTGATTTAATCATTATCAATTGAACCCTTGACCTACGGGTATCTTCAAGCTATTGCCAGCCCTTTTCTTTGATCTGGAGCCCGTTGCGATGCCAGGCTTCGCTACGACCCCATATGACATCGTAGTTATGGTTTGATCTATATCTCTATAAGCTTTACGAAGATATAAGAAAATAATTTAGTAATAATAAATATGAAATTATCAAATTTTTAGTATAACATTTTTCATATCTTTTATTTTTTATATAAATTTTTATTTAATTCAGTAAAAAATAAATAATTTATTTTAGCAACATCAATATTGATAGGAGAAACACAACTCCGTGCTCGAAGAACCAGAATTAAAATATTACGTGCTATAGCTGAAAGAAATGGATCGGCTGGTTTTTCTGACATACAAAATGCTACAGCTTTATCTACGGGATCCATATATTACCATATTGAAAGAATGAGAGACTATATAAGAAAGAATGCAAAGAATTATTCTATTACAAAAAAAGGTATCCAATTATTAGTAGAAATTGATTCAAAAAATAAGATGTCATAATTAGTTTTCAATTAAATTTTTTGATATTTATAATTTTAAATACTTTACGATCAATTTTTATGAAACATTCCATTTATAAAATCTATTAATGAAATATCGAAGTAGGACTGATATAGTAGCATTAATACTGGAAGCTACTCAAGAGGGAGCCGCTAAAACAAAAATAATGTATAAGGCTTTTCTTTCTTATAGTCAATTAAAAGATTATCTCTCAATATTATTAGAACGTGAGTTAATAGAGTATTCTGATAAAGATCAAATTTTTAGGATAACAGACAAAGGAAGACGATATTTGTATCTTTATTCTAAAGTTATGGAACTAATTACTCCAAGTGATCAGGATTTGGAAAATAAAATTAAATAAAATAAATTGATTTTATAATAAGAAATAATATTTATGACTATTATTGTAGTATTTGTTTATGTTATATAACTCGGTCATATAATAATAAATTACTAGAAAGTATATGGTAAAAATTTAGGAGTAAAGATAAGTAACAGGATAAAATATAAATAGACAATGAATTAGCAAAAATATTTTTTATTTTTGCTAATCTTTGGTGATGAGTCATTGTCTATCAATTTCCACTTATTTGCTTCCATAACTGATTCTCTTTCACAGTCTGAAATCTCGTTAAACGAATGATAAACCAAAGATGACATAAGTGATTCATTAAAATTTGCATGTCCCAGACCTAGAGCATGACCAAACTCATGTTTTGCTATATATTCAATTACCTTTTTGTTCAATTGTTTCCCAAAAGCCTTTTCAGCAAGCGATATCTTGACATTAAAAATAAATCCCTCTGAATCAAAATTAGTCATGGTCTGTCCTGCTACTTTTCCATTATCATTCCTAAAAGAAATTTTTATATCTACTTGTTGTTTACTATCTGTCTCTTTAAAATCAATTCCTTGTATGTTTTCTTTCCAATAATTTATCGCAGATATTACTAATTTCTTCGTTTCGGGTTTTGCATTATTTATTTCGTATGTAAGTATCCCATCTGCAAGTTGATTTCCCCATGTACAGCAAATTTCTATCTGTCTTTTTAAATAATCAGTTTTTTTGATGGTCGAATAAATATAATCAAAATTAAATTGAATTAAAATAATAATTAAAAAAAATGCAAGTAAAAAAGATAAATATTTGATAAATTTTTTCAATAAATGAACTATAAATTAACTCATATATCTTTTCTTTGTTACTAATATTTTTTTCTTTGTATACTTAAGTTATAAATAAAGACGGAAGAGTATTATAGGTTACTATTATAATAGGGTATGATATTTGATGTCATCAGCTGAAGTTTATTCAACTATATATCTAAAATATAAAAATTTGGAAGATATGCTAAAGGTCATTTTATTTGCTTCACAGTCACCGATAGGAATGGTGCCAATGCTTTATCACATCAATTTTAAGGGTGAAGAATTATTATTTATAGAAACAGGAGCAGTCAATACAGTTATTCATTATATGGTTTTGGCTGAAAAACCTGCAAAAAAATTTATTGAATTAAAGCAGCTTACTGGAAAATTCGAGTTTGTAAACGGAATAGGTAATGATACACAGGCTATTTATATTCCAATTTTAGAATTGGAACAATCTTCATTTAATTTTCCGTCTAATATGAAAATTTAAATTTCTTTTATTTTTTGGTTATTATCTAGTTAAAGTTGTAGTTTCACATTTTAACTTTCAATTTCTTACTTAATGTTTAAAAGCATATGTTGTATTATAATAGCATGGAATTAAAACTTTTGTATAGTATTTATGTTGGAATAAAAGTCTCAATCTATAAATTGATAAAAGGACTCCCAAAAAAAAAATTTTCCAAAAGAATTGAATAACGATAAATTTCATATTGTTATTATTTTTTGCATATTTAATTGATTTTAACTTTAGTCTACCATATCCTGTACTATATCATTTTATAACATCACAATAACATATTTTTATGACATTAGATGTTTTAATTGAATCGGCTAAGAATGTTTATAGTGAAATTAAGGATTTGTTAGGAACAAGTGAAGGCGCTAGTAAAATAAGTCTTGGTGCTGGAGGAGATATTTCTAGAAAGATTGATATCGTCGCAGAAACTGCAGTGCTAAATACAATTAAATCCAATAATATGTCTCCAGTGATAATTGGAGAAGAATGTGGAATAATTAATCTAAATAAAACATCCTCTTCTTCTTCTTCCTCTTTCTCTAACAATAATAACGGTTTTGTGATAATGGATGCAGTAGATGGCACTACTAATGCAATTCGTGGTATCCCTTTCTCCTGTTGTTCTCTAGCTTTCGCTACTGAATTTAAACTAAGCTTTGTTACTGATGCAGTAGTACTAGATTTGTTCACAGGAGATATTTATTCAGCTTCAAAGCAGAAAGGCTCTTTTTTAAATAATAAGAAAATAAATGTTAGAAATGAAAAAGATTTCAGCTCTATTACTTCGCTTGAAGATCTTAAATCAATCGATGTATTAATAGGTACAAATGTATCTGGAGTACCTCTAAATATTTTAGATGAAATTTCAAGAGTTATTTCATTTTCTTCTCATATACGGCATTTTGGCGCAAATGCTCTTGAACTTTGTTATTTTGCTAGAGGATTTATTGATGCTTACATAGATATTAGAGGAAAGATCCGATCTACAGATATGGCAGCAGCTTATTTAATAGCAAAAGAAGCTGGCGGTAAATTATATTCATCTAACGGTCACGAATTAGATTCTGAGTTAGGATTGAAAAATACATTATCATTTTATGCAGTGAGTAACAAAAGACTTTTTGATTTGATAAAAAGTTATGTATAAGAGAATTTAGATAAAATCTACTATTCTTTTGATTCTGTTTATCTACCTGATACTCTAAAAAGAATAATTAATGATCTGTAGCATAAAATTATGCTGATTTCTGTTATTATTTTAGGAATCATATGATAATGAAATAAGGTTAAAGATGATTATACATATTATATATAATTAAGTAATTTGAATAATAGTTAGAAATTTATATATTGTTTCAAATAATATAAGTGATACAATTTTGAAAATAATCTTTTATTAGAATTATAATATTTCATCAAATTATATTTTTTCTTGATTATTATACATATAATCATAATTATTAATAGATGTCACGCCTAGTACTATGGTTTCAGAAATAGTATCATAAAACTTATCTACCATGTCTGAAATTTTTTTATCAGACGAGCGTACATTATTGTTGTTGTTAATTAGAATTTCTTTTTCTGGATCTTGTTTAATTATTTTTAAAATTGTCATAATAAATGCTCTAATATAAGGCTCTTTTTGCTTTAGCAATTCAGTAATATGTTCTTTTGTTCTATTCCGTGCTACACTTAATCTATCTTGCAATTCTAAGGTTTCACTATTAATAAATTCTTTTGTGAGTGATAATTGTTTCTCTGATTTCGGAGATCTTGTACTTGAGGTAATATATATTCTTGTTTGATTTTTGGAAGATTAGCACTAATTTTAATTGCTTCAATTAATTTTTTTTCATTTATTATATTATCGTTTCCCATATAGGATTTCGAAAAATTTCTAATTGTTTGTATATCAAATTGTTGTAATACCTCTCCTACATGATGATAGCCTTTAAGATCCAAATAATCCATATAGATTTTTCGTGCCTCAGGTGCTTCGATACCTAATGTGGTAGCAACATAGAGAAGACTCTTCCCTTTTGTAAACAATTTATATGCTTTTGATGTATTAGATGTCTGTCTTTTCTTTTCTTCTTCTTTGTCTTTTTTTGCTTTTGCTTTTTTAGCTATAAAACTTATATCTCTTGAAGAGATATGTAATTGATCTTGGATTTCTCGATAACTTTTATTCTGATCTAACCATTCTAAAACACGTTTTTCTTTTTCTTTGCTTGATATAATCATTGATCAATTAATATATTTAAAAAAATATGTTTTTAAAACTTTTGGTATCTCTGCTACTGCTTTCTTGAACTTTCATTACTTGCTTGAACTTTCATTGCTTTCTTGAACTTTCATTCAAAATTACTTGTGCTGGATATATGGGATGTATAGTTTGCTCTATTTTTATGATATATTTCACTGAAAAACTTTTACTACTATAGTAGGATTGTTGACAAAATAAAATTAATTTTTAATTAGGTTGCTAATTATATATTATATAATTTTAATAGCCTTGTTAACAGTTCCATTCTATGAAAAGAAAGATATTTTAATTGCTTATATAAAACAACTTTAATGCGCCCGGGTAGTATAGAGGTGCACTATAAGAATTATTAAATTCTGCATCGTATATTCCGGTTCAGTATGTGGGACTGTCACTCCTGCGACCCGGGTTCGAATCCCGGCCCGGGCGCCTACATTCTATATTGAGGCTTTATATGGCTTTTAGTATTAACCGAAGAATATCTTACGGTGTTCGAAAATGATGCCACTTAAGTGCTTATCACCTATTTCTGTTGTTTATTCATTCTCCAAAAACAATAGAAGAATATACTAATAAATTTGATAAATTTTTTAATTTTCTTAATACATTAGGAGAAACAGATTTTAAGACCAATGATATAGAAACAAAATATTTGCTTCTCTATACAAAAGCTAAAAACAATATGAATTGGTTTATTTCTATATTGCATAAATACATACAATATCAAAAAAATAGAGTTAACGAAGAAAAGTTAAGTTGTGCAACTTTTGCAAAATATTTTTCAGTACAACAAAATTCTATGAACATATAACATAATACTGGATTTTCCTGAATACTTTTTCCAAAAGTATTGCAATTTAAAGATGTATTAGTAACAAATAACTTATTATTAATTCTATTATGTAGATTTAATGTTGTTGATTTAACTTTAGTTCTTTTTAAATCTTTCATAATTATGATTATTATTTTTATATTGAAAATATAAAATTTATTATAACTAAATCAGTATTATGTACTAGAATTTTTATATCTTACTGCTTTGTTACACAACTATAAAAAGATCAATGCAAAATCTACAGTAAAACATATTGCATTTGTTTTGATTTTGTCATATATTATAACTCGAAAAAAGAAATGCATAAAAAACTTTGACAAAATTTTAATAAATAGAATCTTTCGTAATGTGTATTAGTTCCCTAATTATTTATAGAATAAGAGCATATAGTTAATTTTAATAACTGAATTGCATTATTTTAATTATAATTTGAGTTATTTTAACCAAAAAGAAGCTGAAACAATATTAATTCATACAATCATGAATCACCCGCCATTATTAGAAGCTACGCCTTTAGATTCTATTTTTACGGTATCAAACTTAATGAAAGAAGGTAAAGCAGGTTCAATAATGATTATAGATCAAAATACAGAACCTGTCGGAATAATCACAGAAAGGGACATTGTGAGAAGAGTAATATCAGATGGCAAAGATCCTACGATTACGAAAGCAATAGATATTATGTCCAAGCCATTAATAACTGTCGAGGAAGATACTCATTTATACGATGTGGCAAAAAAAATGGTAAAACATAAAATTAGAAGGCTTCCTGTAGTAAACGATAATAATACATTAGTTGGTATTGTTACTGTAACTGATATAATTAAATATTATTATGAAAAAAATAAAGATGATAACTATCTTGCAGAAGCGATGATTAGATATGGTAAGTATTGGGAAGAATAGAAAACGGTAAGTGATATTATATCCTATTAAATATTTAACCAGTTATGTTAGAACATTCCATCTTTAACGAATGTTATTATATTAAAGAATTTGTTCTACATTACTGCGTCTAATACTTTATAATATTTATTAACACTTTTAAAAGATTTTTTTGTTATCATCATTATTAGCTATATCAATAGCTTCAAAATTGAATTTCCCTCTAATCTTTGCCATCGCAAATGTCGAGATAATTCTTTTTTTTAGCTCTTCCCTCTAATCTACTTGCTAAATTACATGGGTTCCTACTACTGTGAATTGGTCTCTTTCTCCACTTCGCAAAAGTCGTAAAAAAATCTAATTTTTATCTTTATTATTAGTCATACGTTCATCTATTAAACTTAATAAATCATCTACCTCAAGGAAACGAATTAGACCATCTATAAACATCTCTTCTTAATTCTTCTAATTCTCCTGTTATTTTTCTCCTGTTATTTTAAAACCCTCAATTAGAACTTCTAATTCAAAACTTTCTGGTTCTTGTTGTGAAATAGTTTCATATTTTGATGCAATATTGTTTGAGTTTGGAGCAAGAAATTCCATAAAACTAATACTTTTGATTTTACCATCTCTAACTAAATCCAACATTATCCTCAATCTATCATAGGTTGAATTAAACTCATCTTCTATTCTCCTAACGGTAGACCTTTCTTTATTTAGGTCTCTATGCTTCTTTTCTAAAAGGTCTATTTGTTGTCTTATTGATTTCTACTCTTGCATATTCATCAAACATTTTAAGAAGTGTTTCGCCAGTACTTACCGCCATTTTAAGGTAATATCTGCTCTTCCTTCATGTCTAGCAATTATGCTTTCTAATTCATTCACAGTAACTATTCTTCATTTTCCGGCATTCATAATGGCCACATATTATTGAAGATTCTTTTAAGGTTTTAAAATTATTCACCAACGGAAAATCAACAACGGAAATAAACACCAGTAGAATCAACATTACCTATAATTTTTATAAAAAATCATCATAATCATTTTTTAACTTGTTTTCAAATAATTAATTAGAATAAAATGAAATACAATAAAATACTAGTTCCATATGATAGTTCAAAACCATCTGAAACAGCATTGGAACATGCTATACAAATTGCAAAAATGTCAGGTATTTCTTCTGCTGCTAATACTACTATCAATGTTATACTTTTACACGTAGTTAAAGATATACCTGTACCAGTTACTTTTGGTGCTGGCTTATTTAAATCAAAGAAAACAGGAGATATGATTACATTGGAACAATATCTAAAAGATATTACACTAGAAATTAAAACAGATGTTAAAAAGATATTCGAAGAG
>DASUZI010000229.1:0-3698 GCA_036376955.1 Nitrososphaeraceae archaeon | reverse complement strand
AATATAGATATCCATCAGTCATAGCACCAATATCTCCAACAAAGATATTGTTGGCATATTTATCTCCAAGTTTTGATGAATTTAGAAATTCAATATCAGTAATTCCAATAGATGGAAGCCAACTGAATACAGGGTCAGCATATCTAGAATTAGGAAAATTAACTAATTCATTTTCTGTAATTCCATTTTTTGATATAGGACCCATTACTTGAAGCCATCCGCTGTTAAAACCTGGTTTAACTACATTTACCTCATCATATTCACTCGGTCCATTTTCGGTATCCCATAAAATATTAGTTACAGGATCAAATGCTATTCCAAAACTATTACGTATACCATAAGCATAATACTTGTTTAATGATGATAGCTCATTATTATTATTTATAAGAGGATTGTCAGGAGCTGGAGAACCATTATCTGGATTTATCCTGAATATTACTCCGGTATCATCGGGATCTTGTCCGTTTACAACATTCTGAAGTTTACCCATATGATTAAGATCTCCTATTACACCATAAAGATAGTTATCAGGTCCGATTGTCAATTTCCCACCATCATGGTTTGGACCAGGAAATGCAGGTAAGTCTAAAATCAAAGTAGGATTAACAAGAAGCCTTTTTTCATCATTCCATTGATATTTGTAAACTCTATTTCTTAATTGATCACCATCTTGGGAGGATTCTGTGTAATATAAAAATACAGTATCATTATTGATTATAGCAATACCTAAAAGTCCACGTTCACTCCTACTGTTTACATCTACTTCCAACACTGATGTCTCTTGCAAAGTACCATTTGAAACAAGTCGTACAGTTCCTTTTTCCTTTTCTAAAACCAAAATATTGTTATTATCTATAAAAGCCATACTGGTAGGCCAAGACAACCCTTCAACAATAGTTTCTATCTGCAGATTGGGATCATTAAGAGTTGGCTCTTGGGCAATAATATAATACATATTATCATCAATAACAAAATAGTAAGCCGACAGAATAACAGTTAGAAATAAGGCTATAAATAAAACTATTCTTAGATTTGTCAATATAACATTAATATATCATGATATTATATAAAGCGAATAAATAATTAAATAAATAAAAATTTTTTGTTAATAGTAACATGGGATGGAAATAACAAAGAAGCAGAAAGAAGGTATAGATATTATGTTTATTATAATTAATATAAGAAGGAGGATAAAATAAAAAAAGGAATGGCATTAAGTTTCCATAAACTTGCAATTCCTGGAATACTAATATTATTAGTAGGTGGAACTATAGCTTTTCTACTTGCATTTACTTACTATCCTGAAAAACATGTGAATGTAGATATTGATGGAAGATGTTATGAGTTATTAGATGAAGCAAATGAAAAACATAAGATTTTAAGAGCAGACAATGAAATCAACATGAAAAAAAGGCAATTAAATATGATCGAATATGGTGATGCGAGTTTACCCATTATCTTTAGTGGATTTAAAGAAAATGTAGATGAATTTATAAAACAATACAATATTAGCAACATAATATCAACACAGAAAGTTTCGGATAATCCAACATTTGATAAATTTATAATTAAAGCAACATTCTCAAAACAAGAACTTGAAAAAATAGTCAATGATCTGACACTAAGTGATTTCTATCCAACACTGTCAGTAAAAGGAAGTGTAGGTTTAGGACCAAATCAATATATCAGTAGTGAAGAACGACAAGTAATTTCGGCAGAATCTAAAAAATTTATGGAAAATGGTATCAAAGATATTGTTGAATCTAATGTTGGAATTAAAGAAGCTGAATGTCGAAATATTTAGCATAGATTATATCTCTTAATTTTTAGTCATAAGATCGTTAATAATTAATCGATATTATGATATTTAATAATTGGAGAAATTTTATCCGTCAATTATTTATTTAATTAAAACATAGTTCTCTTTCAATGTTGTTGATTGAAGATAACTTAACTGCCATTTTTCTTGAACTTCCTTTTCTCTATGCTTATTGTATTGATAATACATGTATATGAACCCGACTACATAACGGGTTCGTCGGGTTGCAAGGCATTTTTGCATTTATTTTTGGTAATATAACGATGATTAAATTGTATTCATAGCAATTATTCAATATCCAAGTAAGTTAATAATAATTATTATCTTATTTTAGATTCCTATTTTGCTTTAATTTTGCTACAGATAATATTATTGCAGATGATAGAATAGCAAATATAATAATTAAAGAGATTAAAACTGGAATTTTATAGATATCTGAAATCAACATTTTAATACCAATAAAGAATAGCAGTAGTACTAATGCAGGTTTTAGATAATAGAATTTTTCCATGATACCTGCCAGAAGAAGATATAAACTTCTAAGCCCAAGAATTGCAAAAATATTTGATGTGATAACAATAAAGTAATCTGAAGAGATAGCCAACACTGCAGGAATTGAATCAATAGCAAATAATATGTCAGCCAGCTCGATTATCACTAATGCAACGAGAAGAGGTGTAGCATACAATATTCCCTTTTGTTTTATTAAAAACTTATTTGAATTTATGTTTAAGTTAATAGGTACAAATACTTTTAACATACGAATTGCTATATTTTTTTCTAAATCAATCTTCTTTTCTTTCTTTTGAAAAAGCAGTCTAATCGCAGTTAGAATTAATAAACCACCAAATACATATATCATCCAATGGAAATTCTCTAAAAGAGAAACCCCAACCACTACTAATAATATTCTAAATACTATCGCACTCAGTATTCCAACTGATAAAATTCGATGTTGGTAAATATATGGAATTGATAAAGTAGAGAAAACTAGTAAAAATATAAACATATTATCTACGCTCAAACTTTTCTCAAGAGTGTATGCAGTAACAAATTCAAGCATTTTTTCATAACCCATGTTAAATAATATAATTACTGCAAATATTCCTGCTAATAATATCCAGACTATAGTCCATTTTAAAGCATTTCGAGTTTGTTGTTGTTGTAATTTTTGAAAAGATTCATGATTAGAATCGAGTATGTCTTGTTGAGTGTGATTATGAATTGGATTCTTTTTTTGTTTAATTATTATGTTCTTAAATTTTCCAAATAATCCTAAATCAATAGATAGTGCAATTCCAACGAATATACCGAAGAGAACCCATAAAGCATAATCATTACTCATAAATATAAATTCCAAATATAATAACTCCATCAAAACCTAGGTACTTATTTTTGAAATTTGGGATGAATTAATTGATTCTGTCAACTCAATTACTATTTCCATTAAAATATTCAGTACAATATATAGTTTATAAACAATTACAATAGATAAAATAGTGATCTATAGGAGCAATATAGATTGTATATCGGTTTCTACCCTCTTTTAAGTAAATGCGATAACTAAAAAAGAAATAAAATAAAAAATGATAAAAAATATACTCAATCTAAGGATGTTGAATAGTCATGGTCCATTTTCAACTGCTGGGAAAGTTAGTTGTGCATTAGTCTTTACACCTACACCTAAGTCTATCACCAAGTCTCATAATTTATTGTCTCCAAGTCCTGTTGGGCAAAGGTTGTAAAATTATTACCAGATAATATGTAAGATATAGAATAAAGAGAAAGAGAAAGAAAAATTATTGATATTATTATCAATAAAACTTTCAATATATCTATTGTTATAGCAGAATTATATAAGCATAGTGTGCAATTATGA
>DASUZI010000228.1:0-23785 GCA_036376955.1 Nitrososphaeraceae archaeon | reverse complement strand
TTAAGTAAATATTTTTGAGATCTAACTCAAAAAGTAAGGAATTACATTCATTTTCGTTAATACTTAGGATATCTATCATATTGTTTGGATCTCTTAATAATGTGCAAAATTCTTTACTCCGAGTTTGAATATCTGCAGGATCAACAAAATGTAAGGCCTTCGGTGAATTTTTAAACACATATTTTAAAAGTTCGGTACCTTTCCAATTGCTAGCCCAATTTACAAGAATAACAGCATCAGAATTAAATAATATTTCTTTATCATCAGGAGAATTTAGTCTGTCTGAACCAAAATCTGAATTCTCACCTATATCACTAATCATTATATTGGAATTATCTAGGTCAATGCTGTTCTGAATTTCTAGTGATGTTGTATATCCTGGTTTTCCATTAGATAAATGCAATTTTACTTTAGGTAAATCTTTAAAAAAATGTTTTAAGTTCATGTGGCTTGAATCATCCGTTATAGTGAATAGATCAACATAAAATCCAAGTTTTCCAAGACAATAAGCAATATTTACTGCATTTCCTCCTTCAATTTGTGTAGTAGGTATTCCTCTGATACTACCACCCCCATACTTTGCTTTTTCTTTTATACGTATAAAAAATTCGTCTATATTTTTAATTTTGATTATTCTATCGATAAAAAAATCATGTAATACTGTTATTGATTTGTTATTACATTGTGCATCATTTATTTTATCAAAAATTGTAATCGGGTCCAAAGTTATTATGGGAAACACCTATTTGATTTTTTATAATATATTGTTGTGGGAGAGTTATCTCCAAAATATCGAAATTACGCCTAAACCCAAGATGGCTAATCCTCCATAAATCATATAAGTAATATTCATAGTTCCAGCCCCTGCTGCTATTCCTATTCCTGAAGCTATCATAAGTACTTCTGCCGTTCTTCGCCTCATTTTTAAATATTATAAAAACTAGCCTAATAAGTATTATAGTTCGTAAAATGCCATTAATTAAAGAAAATAAAAATATAAAATATTAAATAAGAGAGATTAGGTGTGAATTAATCCACCTTGTTCACTAACATGTGGAGATTGCCCCACAAACTTTCTTCTAAAGTGGCCAGAAGGTCTTTTTGATAAAAGTTCGATAAACCATGCCTCGTGTTCAACTTCTTCTTGCATTATTTTTTGTGCAATGTCGTAGGTTCGTGGGTCTTTACCTGCAGTCATATCGCATACTTCTCCCCATGATCTTATTGCACATTGCTCCGCCTCCAGCAATACCGTTAATATAGATTTGATATCTTGCCAATTATCAGGTAAATAAGCATCAGGGCATCCAGCTTGGTCAGCAAATTCTCTAATATCTCGTGGTAGACTACCACCCAACTCATATAATCTGGGAGTCATTGCTTCAAAGTGGTTTCTATCTTCAATCCTCGCATCCTCAACTATTTCCTTAATCCCCTCACCTTCTAAACCTGTACAATGCATTCTTAAGATTGTATAATAATAATATGTTGTAAACTCAGCGCCTACACCTTTTCTAATTAATTCTATTAACCTTTGTACATCTACACCATTCTTTTCCAAAACTTCCAACGCTACAATTTTTGGAACAGAGCTATCTTGATTATTTGACATATTATTCGATTTGAATAATAATATATAAAGGTTTTAATATAACAACTAAAACAATTAGCTAATATACTACTATTTACACCTTAATGGTATATATATAATGGTTTTTGGATATTGTATATGGCAACCGAACAAATTGTAGATCCCTTTATGGTTATGATCGCTATTTCTGGATTTTTCTCTGCAACCATCTTATTATCATCACTTTTAACAATTAGAAAGAAAAAAATCCAAACTGATAAAATTAAAAATAATATTTAATATTGAATTATTTCTAAAATGACTATTACAATTTGTATTTCTCATAAAGAAGATGTTGATGGTTTATCTTCAGCTATCCTGATAAATTCTGCCTTCAAAGAAAAAGTGTCTATAGTATTAGTAGATTATGCAAATCTTATATATAAGCTTGAAAGATTACTTAAAAATCTCTTACCAGTAACAAAAGGATATAATAGGATATTTATTTGTGACCTTGGATTAAATAAAAAAAATCAACACAAATTTATTTCAATATTAGGACAAATGGTTGGTTTGGGATATAAAGTAACCTATATCGATCATCATGACCTTGAAGAAGACGCAAAGAAGGAAATAAAAAAAATAGGAGTAAATCTAATTCATTCCACTCAAGAATGTACCAGTATTCATGTTTATAATAAATATAAAAAAAAACTTTCCTCTAATGCATCGTTTTTTGCTGCCGCAGGTGCTTTAACTGATTATCTAGATAATAAACCGGTAGCCTCATCACTGATACCTCTATATGACAGACAATTTTTAATGTTAGAATCGACAGCAATGTCTTACATGATTTCTTCAAACCAAAACAATGAGGAGTATCTATATAATATCGTTAATGTTTTATCTGCTATGAAATTCCCTCATGAAATTGAAGGAGGGTTTATAGAAGCAGAGAAATATGCAAAAAAAATATCTAATGCTATCACTTCCCTTTCTAAAGAGATTAAAACTAAAGATAGGATTGCTTTAGTACAAAATAATCTTGATCTTGCATCAAGTACTGTAGTAAATTTTGTTTTGGGAATGTCAGAAAAAAAAATTGCAATGGTTTATAAATATAAAGAAGAAAAAAAGGTTTTTATTATTTCTATTCGAGGATCTCAAGCTTGTGATGTTCATTTAGGAAGAATTGTAAATGAGATCGCATCAACTTTGGGAGGAAGTGGGGGAGGTCATGATAAAGCATGTGGAGCTGTAATTCCTAAAGATTCATTCGATAAATTTGTTGAATTGTTAGATACAAAAACCTTAGGGTATATTCCTGTCAATTAATAATTCTAAAATCAATACTTTGTTTCATTCACATAATCTGATGATAATTTATATTTGTAGTGTTATCATTATTGTATCATCGTCACTGAACTAAAGTATATGTATAATGATTACCTAATTGTTTCTTTTATATTCATATAAATAAAATTATAATGATAATAAAATAAAAATGAATATAAAATGCTAAATATCAAATACTTATAATTTCGTCTACTTTTGAGATTACTATTATTCCTCCAGCTCCGCCTGTTTTATCAATTTTTGCAGAATCTTTCATTATCGACACTACTTCTTCTACTTTATCTTCAGTAACTATTGTTTCTACTGTTCTTCTATTGGAGTAGGGCATTGTAAGGATATCTCCATGTCTACCGTATCTGATTTGATATTTTTCCCCCTTTCCTATTCCTTTTGATTCATAGAATGTGGCAGGTATTCCAAGTTTATTTAAAGCAGCTAAAACTTCATCTTGTTTTTCTTCTCTTATAAAAGCCTCAATTCGTATCAATTGAGAATTGGTTTTATTTCCATTTTTCTCCGACAACTTAGTATCAAATAATACTGAAAGGACCTTTTTTTTAAAGTTATGTTTTTATTAAACAAATAATTTTTCAGTTTAACAATATAAAAAGAAAAACTTATAATAATTATAATTTTTAGAAGAAAAAATAAAAAAAACTTCCAATAATCTTTATTTTTTTATATTTCATCCGGTGAAATAATATGGAAAATAATTAAATAAATATAATATATTGTTAAATACCCTTAACTATCATGAACTTATTTTATGATGATATTTCTGAATCTCTCTCATTTGAAATTCCTAAAAGTAAAAATTCTTTCCCAAAAGCAATGTTGAATTTAGAAAAATTTGAAATAGGAGAAAGTTACGTTACATCTAAGATAAAAAATAAAAAAAATGATATATTTGTAGTAAATATTCAAGGTGGTAGTCCAGGAATAGACATCTCCTCTTCACTTTTCAATTTTACTGAGATTCCCAAATTAGCATATTTACGTACAATGATTGATAATACAGTTCTAGTAAGGAAACTACCGGTTCTTGGAGTTAAGGATTGGTTACTCATTTACGAAGATACTCTTTTTTTGTTAGCTGTAAAGGAAAAGTATGATGAATTAGAAATTCTTTGTGTTTTTTAATTATAATATAGATATTTTTGTTTTCTTAAAGTATTTGTTAGTAGTTATATCTTTATTCCATAGATAAGATTTTAAGTCATGTCGTTCTCCACATTCTTGAAATGGGCTTAGCGCAGCTTGCTAAGGTTACTTTAATTCTTCCTAGGATGGAATCCTCAAAAGTTGCGAGTCAGCTCGCACAGTTTGAATGGTTTCATCCAATAAGTTCTAATTCTGATTATTCTGATCCTAATCTAGACGATTTACATTTACGTTCACAAAAACTCTTTCAAAGTATAGATGAAGTTGTACGTGAGTTAGGGATTAAAACAGAGATTGGAATTATGGATGCTCTTATTAAGGGTAAACCAAAAAATAAAACTGAATTACAAATCTCGGAAATTGAACAGTTAATTTTGAAACTTGAAGAAGATTCAAATTATTTGGTAAATCAAACCGCAAAAATAATTAATGATAGAGATACTTTAAACAGGCAACTTGATGAATATACTACTTTAAAAGATGCTCTGAGTGTAGTCTCCAATTTAAAGATCGATCTCTCTAAACTTAACACTAGTAAATTATTATATCAAAATATGTTTCTAATTAAAACTAAAGATTTTCCCGAGATACAACGTTCTCTTTCTGATCTCTCTCTTTTTACATTGAAATTAAACGATACTCATTCAGCATTATTCATCTTTGCTAACAAAGACGATTCTGATAAAATAGGAAAAATTATACGTAGCTTTGATACATCACAAATTGCTATACCTAATAATTTTTCTCAAAATCCAAGTGAAGCCTTCCTACATTTAACTTCAAATATTAAAGAATTAACTACAAAGAAAAAGGAAATTGATTCTAATATTTTGAAGATAAGTAAAGAAAATAATTCAAAAATTCTTTATTTAAGAGAATCTTCACTAGTTGTACGTGAAATTCTAGAAACCTTAAGAAAACCTGCAGGGTTAAAGAATTTTGCTTTGATTCAAGGATACATACCCACTGTTATGGCTGATAGTTTCAAGAAATTACATGAAAGTTGGATAACTATATTCGAGCATAAAAAACATAATGATTTCCATGAAGTAGAAAAAGATCATGATCCTGATTCAGAACAGGCAAAAGATAATCAAGAACCTACATTATTTGCGAATGGTCGTTATTTTAGATCTTTTGAACCAATAACACTTACTCAAGGTCCACCTAAATCCACCGAGATAGATCCCACCCCAATGATTGCATTCATATTTCCTATTTTTTACGGATTAATGTTTGGAGATGCAGGGCAAGGTGCATTATTAGCGTTGCTTGGCGCTACATTTAGATTAAGAGGAACAGGAAATTTAAAAAAATGGGGTACATTGATACTTGCATCAGGAATATCTGCAGTAATTGCAGGCTTGCTAGTAGGAGAGGCTTTTGGATTTCATATTCTTGAACTTCCTGGTACTGAATACCTGAGATCATTAGGGTACATAGGAATATTAAATGCAGCAGACTTTTCAGAAGAAACTGTACTTACTATTCTTACTTTTTCGATTAATATAGGTATTACACACCTTGTAAGCGCATTTGCTTTTTCAATATATAAGGGAATAAAGCAGGGCAAGAAATACGAAGTGCTTACTAATCGTCTTCCAACCCTGATTATGTATCTGTCAATTATTTCGTTGATGTTAGCTGCAGTAGGTGCTAACTATAAGGTGCTTGAAATGTATACCAATCAAAACCCAGCTCCTTTCTTCTCCAATATAGCCGGTGATTGGGTTACTGTAGAAATAGTTACAAAGATTTCGTTCTTGATCCTTATGATAACTATGGTACTACAAATAATTGCAGTTCCTTTAGGTGTTAAACTTGGCAAATTAAAACTTCATGGAAATGTAAATGAAGAATTATTTATGACTGTGATTGAAGTTATGTTAATTAGATTAGTAGAATTATTTGCAAATACAATTAGTTATACTAGAATTGGAATTATGTTACTCGTACATGTTGCTTTAATGGGTACAGCCAATAATGGAGTAGAATTCTTTTTCTCCTCAGGTAACTTTGCAGTTGGAATAGTAGTAGCAATATTAGGAAATCTAGGTGTGATGATGATAGAAGGATTACTAGTCTATATTCAGGCACTTAGGCTCCATTTATACGAGTGGTTTACAAAATTTTACGAAGGTTCAGGAGTTCCATTTAAGAAATTGGTACCAGAGATGTTACATACTAGTATTTTATGGGAAAAGAAACCACACAAATAACAACATAATATCTATTTTATTTTAAGAGTATGACCTAGGACATCTGCTCAATATCCTAGGTCATGGGTAAATTGTTCCCCTTCGGTTTGGTCGATGTATTTTAAATATGAATATTAGGACTATTTAAACGTGATGGATAGATAAAATCTTGTATTGTATTCTATTATCAAAATAATTTATAAATAACATACGAGTATAAATTAAATAATGAGTGATTTTAACAATAAAAATTTTATATTAAACCAAGCACTGTGGTTAGGGATATCTCTAGCTATTAGTATTGCTATCTCTCTTGTAGTACCATTTCCTTACTCATTACCTATTATAATTGGGGTTTTTCTTCTTCTCAGTTTTTATATAAGACAGAGGCAGTTTAAAAAACTAGGCTTATCAAGTGCGACTATGTTTGGTAGCAGTTCTGTAAACTACTATTGCATGAATTGTGGAGCTAAACATAACCAAGTATCTTGTCCTCGCTGTGGTTCAAAAATGAAAAGAGTAGGTGCTTAATTTTTTATCTTTATAATTGTAACGAAAATAAAGTTCCGATAGGACTATTATTTAAAACCTTCACAAAGTTCTATCAATTTATCTTTCCATGCGTCTGATCTAATTAATCCGCTTGCAATTAGTATTCCTTGTGATCCAAGGTTTATTGCGCTTTGAACATCGCTCTTATCTACTATCCCAGCTCCACAAATTACTTTGATGTTTTTAAAATGTTTGCCTGCTTCTTTAACAGAATCAGTTATTATTGATGGATTGACTTTGCTAACTGCCTTTCCAGTTCCTATTAGTTCCGGAGGTTCAATAGCAATCATGTCTGGATGTATCTTAGCAAATTTACCAACCTCCTCAGAAGTTGACGCACAAACAATTGAAGTCATATGTAATTGTCTCAACTTGACCACCAGGTTTTGTATATATTCATATTCAATTCTGTGCTCACTATGGTTTATCAGAGAACCATATGCTCCATAAGATTTTGCTAATTCAGGAATAATAAAGCCTGTAGAAGGTCCTATTTTTTCATCATCTATATGTTGACAAATAAGCGGAAGTTTAACGAGTTGTGATAAGTAAAATAAAGAATTTTGTGGAGGTGCTAACATAATTTCTACATTATTGCTATCTGAAATATTCTTTGCAATTTCTGACAGTCGGATGATTTTCTCTCCAGCTACTTCTAGGTAATTCTTACAGTTAATTATAATAGGTCCTTTCAATTTGGTATTTCGTATTTAGAGTAAAGTTTAGTTTTTCTTATTCCCTTCTAATGATTTTTCTGTTTCTTTATTGTTAATGTTTGATGTAAATTTCTGATTTAATTTATCCATCCTTGCTTCATATCCTTTATTATATTCTAGTTCATCAGGTACTAAAGTAGCTGGATGAATGAATCCTTGATTTCTCATAATCATTGCTCTTTCAGATGCCCAAGTCCTCTGCAAGTCCCAATCGACTGTGCCGAATCCATCAAGGGGACCAGTTAGTCTGCCTTCATGCATGCTAAATACTAGGCATTCTACAATCGGTATGGAATAATTTAAACTAGCTGATGAATTAAGTTTTACTGGCATTAAAGGCAAGTGATGACTTCCTCTTGTATTACCTGAAACGTAATGTGGATTATTAAAAGCACTACCAACCTCTTCTGTTGCTGGAAAGTCCTTTTGTGTTCTAACTATTGCTATTGGATCATCCTTACCAACATATGTACCAGCTATATTGTGTAGTCTATCAGTTGATGCAGAAAGAATTTGATCTCCTTCTGAGGAATATACCGAATGAACTACATATCTTCCAGGAAACATTAAAGCGGCTTCCAACTCTGGTTTATCCTCCCACATTTTCAAATCTGCAATATTCCCCGTCATCACATCCATGATTTTAAAGGTTACTCCAGCTGCTAGTTTTTCATTTATTAAAAGTCCAGTATTACTCCCAGCATCGATAAACATTCTCCAAAATGGAAAATTAAATGCACCAGGTTCTGTCTTATCAGCTGCAAAGATACAAAAGACTTCACTAGGCCGTTCTTCCATTTCTATTTCTGCAACTCCAGGACCCATACCTCTAACATTTCCAGAAAAAGAATCTTTTAACAAATCTTGTCCAGCGCCATACAACCCTTGATTTTTAGCTGTTTTTGTTCCTTCACTAAATGCATCCCATGCTAATTTATGAATTTGTTCGTTATCTGTGCCAAATTTATGGGTCATGATAATGTGAATATCATCTCCGCTATATCCTATGTAATGATCTAGGATGAGGTCGGTTCCTTTTTTTTCAATAAAGTTTTTAACAACATCAAGTAATTCATCGCTAGGTCTGGTATGTCCACCAATTGCTCCAATATCTGCTTTTATTGCTGAAACTGTTATACGCATAATTTGAGTGGATTAAATATTGTTTATATCTTTTCTGCTACGTACTTTATTTTAAGCCCTTTAAAATAGGATTCTTTGCTTGTTTTATTTGAATCATGATTTTCATTATAAAAATTAAATATAGGTAAATGAAAGATGTAAAAATCCCTAACTTAAATTTCAACCCAAAAGATAAAAAATATTCTCTTGTAATATGTGAAAAACCAAGTGTAGCTAATAGAATTGCTCTAGCTCTAGGAACATCGGAGATTAAAAAAATAAAAATAAAAGGTAATGTGATTTTTGATGTAATTACTGATGATGAAGCACGTTATGTAATTCTATCAACCAAAGGGCATCTGTATGGTTTAACTGATAATAAGCGGAGAGGAAAAATATTTCCTATTTTTGATTTATATTGGTCGCCAATATCCAAACCACACAGTAAAAATTCAAAAAATCTTATAGAATTGATAGGCCAATTTGCGAAAGATGCTGAGAATTTTATTCATGCATGCGATTATGATCAAGAAGGTGAATTGATTGGATATAATATATTAGAAATAGTATGTAGTAAAGCCTATAGTAATTCTTATAGAGCAAAATTATCTACTTTAACTTGTGAGGATATAAACAAATCTTTTTTTGCATTAGAAAAAGCTAATAGAGGTATGGCGTATGCAGGAATGTTTAGACATTTATTAGATTATATCTATGGAATAAATTTTTCTATGGCTGTTTCCAGTGTAATAAAAATAAAACATAGATATTCTTATCTAACCGTTGGAAGAGTTCAAACGCCTACTCTAAAGTTTATAGTCGACAGAGATCTTAAAATTAACTACTTTATACCAATCCCTTTTTGGAGTATAAGAGCTCATTTTAGAAAAGATAAGCAAGTTTTTATTTTTGTCTTTGAAAAAAAACAAATAGACACAATAAAAATAGTAAACCGTATTATAGATCAGTGTACTGGTAAAAACGGTATTGTAAATAAAATTAGTACCTACAACGAATATCTAAAACCGTTACACCCATTTAACATAGGAGATCTTCAAAAGGAGTCATTTAGATTATTTAAGTATTCACCAAACTATACTCTTTCGATTGCCGAGAACCTTTACCTAAAAGCACTTATTTCTTATCCAAGGACCAATAGTCAAATCTTTCCAGTTGGGATAAATTATAGAAAAATATTAAATGATTTGGAAAATATTTCAAGTTTATACAAAAAATATGTTACTATATTATTAAATCAGAATAATCTTTATCCAAATAATGGTACAAAAAACGATCCTGCTCATCCAGCTATCTATCCGACCGGAAGAACACCTAAAAATCTAAACTCTGCTGAATCAAAAGTTTATGATCTTATAGTAAAACGATTTTTTGCCACATTCGGTGAAACTGCTATTTTTAAAAAAACTAAAATAGATATTCTAGTAGATAATAATTTTTTTTTTGATTTAGAAGGAAAAAACATACTTTCAAAAGGATGGACTGAGTTTTATAGTTCATTTTATAATTATAGTGATAGCACGGTTGACTATTCAGCCCTTAAAATAGGGGATACATTAACAAATATAGCCATCATTAAAGATTCAAAATTTACTGAAGCTCCTGTATATTTTAATTATTCATCTTTGTTATCAAAAATGGAACAAGAAGAGATAGGAACTAAATCAACAAGAGGAAATATTATAGAAATATTAATACATAGAAATTATATTACTGTATATAATAACAATCAAATTAAATCAAATGATCTCGGTATATTTCTAATCGATTTTATGGAAAAAAACCTCCCAAAAATAATTTCTCCCGATTTGACCAGAACCTTGGAACTATATTTAGCAGATATAGAAAGAGGAGTCACAGATCGAATAGTGATACTCAATAATATAATCACTGATCTAATTGATTCTATGTATCATATTCAAAAAATCGATCCTATTTTGGATATTGAACATCTACCAACTAGAAGCAAGGATTTGATATTGGTAGGTACTTGTCCTGTTTGTCAAACAGGAAAATTTCAAATCATCCGATCTAAAAAAACTAAAAAAAGGTTTATTTCATGCTCAAATTATTTTTCTGAAGGTTGTACCGCTTCTGCTCCAATTCCACAACAAGGTTCGATAAAGAATACAAATAAAATCTGCAAAGAATGCAATTGGCAAATATTAAATGTATTTTATCCAACTAAAAAATACAGTAAAAACTTTTGTATAAATATTAATTGTCCTGCAAAGTTAATTAAGTATTAATATTATAAATATCGGTTCTTCGATTCTTTAACAGTGGTAATGTCTTCCTTACTTCTTCTATTCTTTCTCTATGAATCTCTACAATTTCGATTCCTCTCTTATCGCCTAAATCCGTAAGAACGGATCCCAAAGGATCTAATATCATACTTCTTCCACAAAATATGTTACCAACCTGATTTGGTGCTATTACATATACACCATTTTCTATTGCTCTTGCTTTAAGCATGGTAATCCAGTGTTCTTCCTTCATTATACCATGAACCCATCCTGAGGGTATTGCTAGTAGGTCTGAACCATTTACTGTAAGGATTCTAGAGAGTTCTGGAAATCTTATATCATAACAGATCATTAAACCCATTTTACCTATTGTAGTTGTGATTGGTTTTGGGATTTTATCTCCTTTGCTAAATTTTAAAGATTCTTTAAAACCAAAGGCATCATAAAGATGCAATTTTCTATAAACTGATACGATTTTTCCATCTTTATCAGTACTAAATGCTGTATCAAAAACCTTTTTATCTGTTTTAGAATCATTTTTTTCAAAGAATGTACCTACTATTCCTATCTTATATGTTTTAGAATACTCACATAATCTCTTTACAAATTTACTATTTGTTAACGATTCAGCAATATTGTAAAGTTCATCCACTGTTTGAGTCTTTGGAGAAAAAGCCATTTGAAACTCTGGGAAAAAAATATAATCTGCTTGTCTATCTGTTGCCTCTTTGATATATTTTAATGACTCTATTAAATTATAATGTTTGTTAATTGAAGATTCCATTTGGACAATAGCTGCTAGGAATTTTTTCTTCTTCATATATATGTTCTATAATAAGAAACATTAATATATTTTCCTATCACTGAAATATAAATTAAATTTTACTTATTTTAATTGTAGAATATCCACAGCAAGATTCTGTATCATTAAGGTAAAAGACGCAACTATTGTATCAATACCAATAAGGGCCGTTTGAAGAATATTACATCAATATTGATAAGAATTCCGAATAGAGAAATGATCTTCATCTATTACTTATACTCCTCCTCAAAGTATGACTGTGCTTGTTATATTAATGGTTTGTATGTAGCCACAAAGAAGATATTTAAAAGAATAAATATTATTTTCAAAAAAAGAGAGCGTAATATATGATTAACACTTTTCGATTAAATATAATGTTAAAATCAAAACATAGTTTGTATTCTATTAGTTTTTGGGTAGAGGGAAAGATCAACGAAAAATATTATAATTTTAATTTTAATACTACTGATTTGACTACGTTAATGTTAGGAATAAAATGAGATAAAATTTCTTTTTTCTTAGTAAATTTTCCTTAACAAAGTTAGATAATTTATTATTTCACTAAATTATTTGGATTGGTAATGAACAGAATTATATAAAAGAAGAAAGTTAGAAAAATTTGTTAGTAATATTTTATAGAGTGATTTATTACAAATATTATATAGGTAATAGATGCAACCTGATCAAACAATGGTTGTTATATACGATCAAAATTTTATTTTTACTTTATTTTCTTTATTATTCTTATTGATCTTTAGTTTATTTCAATTTCCAAGTGTTGTATCAGCCGCTGATGATTTTTTTGGAATATTTCCTGAAGATTATTACGATCCGGAAGATTATGGAGAAAAATCTACTACAGTTCATGAACAGTTAGATGTAAATAACACAATTGATCAAGATACTTTGATAACTACTGAAGACAAGTCTAATAATGTAACAAGTACCTTACCTGAAGATTCAAAAGATATCAATTTTATAGCTGCTGGCGACTGGAACTGTAATAAAGAAACACAACGAACAATAAAAAAAATTACAAATTTAGAACCTGAGCTTGTCTTAGGTCTTGGAGATTATACATTTAAAAATGTCTCTCCTACATGCTGGTTTGATATTTCAAAACCTATCGACAAGATTATTAAAATTGCGATAGGTAATCATGATTTAGATTACCACAGTTCTTATTCCCAATTATTAGAACATTATAATTTAACCCAACCCTATTACTCTTTTAATTTTCACAATATTCATTTTATAGCTGTATCTTCGGAACATCCATTTGAACCTGGAAGCAAACAATATAAATACATCAAAAATGATTTGGAAAAATCATTACATGATTCTTCCATCGTGTGGAGAATTGTATTCCTTCATACACCTATGTATACTTCAGCTAGCTTTGATGAAAAAAAATCTGAGGACTTGAAAAAAGTATTTCATCACTTATTTGAAAAATTTGGTGTAGATCTAGTCTTATCAGGACATACACAATACTACCAAAGATCTCTTTCTCTTTCATATAACAGCGACAATCCCATTTATCCTATTGTAAAGGATCATAATAATAATGGATTTACAACCAATGATGGAATAGTCTTTATAACAGCAGGTACTGCTGGCGATGAATTACATAAAATTGCTCATTATCTCCCTTATTATGTTATCCAAGAAGGAAAATTTGGATTTTTAAACTTCAATTTAATAAACAATGGTCATACACTAGTAGGGAAATTTTATGATACTGATGATGTTGCTACTTTAGACAAATTCGTTATTTCTAAAGATGCCACAGGAAATAAAATGTATTCTGAAGAAAATAATGAACAAAATAATAATTATAATAATGATAATAATAATTATTATTATACTTCACATGAAGAACGAGAAAAATCTGATAATCCTATATTTTAATATCCAGTATTGACATTCGACCTACTGAAAAATAAAATATAAATAACTTTATCCCGAAATGTAAATAAGGTTTCCGTAATTAAAATATATTTTTAACATATATCGGAATGGAGAATATGCCTCAAAATAACCTAGTAAAGCTTCAAAAGAAAGCTATTATGATTAATGTGACTTGATATAATAGAGATATATAAATATAATTCTAAATTATGTCAACCTATTCTTCTATCAAAAGGTTTCGTACTCCTGTAATATGTTTACAGGCATCTCTAAAAAATATACCATACAAAATTATAAGACATATTATAAAACGTATCAAGTCATAAGATATCCACTCTTACAATAGAACATGTCACTCCATGGAAACAACTGGTTGGTTATACAGAGAAAATGAGAGAAAATAATAAATGGGAAAGGAATATTAACTAAATAATAATAATTATTTTATTCTCATTTTTGATTACTTTTTTTGTTGTTTCTAGTTTTTTTTAAATAAAATTATATTATTAGGTTGTCAATCCCTCATTATTCATTTTATTTTTTTCATTACATCTTTATAATTCAATAGTAATATACAATCTAACCCTTCCTAATGAAGATCAACATAGTTGTTGCTGGGGTTACTATTGGAATGATGAAACTGAAGATGCTATTTTGCATCGCGTTTAATCATGAATAGATAATTACGACTGGGGATTATGTTAAAGATGTAAAATCTATCAAATATTGGAGAAAAATAACTTCACATATAAAAGATAAGATGAAGATTGCAATTGGAAATCATGATGCCGAATTTATAAATATATAAACAAATTATTCCATACCATTATCCATTGAACCTGGATAAATGATGATATTTATAGTACATTCAAAAGTAACAAATAAAATCTAGAATAATCTTTGATAAGAGTAATTACAATATTTGTTAAATAGTATTATAGAAACAATAATATATATACATTACCGATTCACCATTCTTGGTTAGGTAATTTTAATGATGATCTATTTATAGAAATATTATATATATTTAAATATAGCTAAATAGTTAGGAGAACCTAATACATATTGAAATTTTTAGAGAATTTAGTTAGAAAAAATCAAGTAAATTCGAAAATGAATAATATCAGATTTTATTGTATCTTTTCTTTATTAATTTTTGTTATAATTATATTTACATCCCTCAATAATGGATATTCACAAAGTGATTCTGGTATTGATGAGCGAAATGCTCAGATAGACCTTAAAAATAAATTTATAATATATATTAATCTTGAAAGAATCAATACTCAGTTAGATCTTAGTGAAGAAAATGTAGAGTCTGACAACTTAGATAAAGCGTTTTCACAGGCTTATATTCCTCATACTACTCTTTTTCCTAATATAAAAAAAGATTTGGAAAGAGTATCTCCTGAATTGTCTTCCGAGTTAGAGAAACTTTTGACTGATTTGCCTATACTTATCAAAGATAATAAAAATGAACCTCTCAAAGAAATTAAACAAACAATATCTGAAATAAAAAATACGACTTCTACGATAAGTAATAAGATAGTAGGAAATGACACTCTCAAAGATAAGAATTTTCTAATTCAAAGCTCGATCCAATTATTAAATGATGCTTCTCAGTTAGTTAGTATTCATAATTCATCTCTAGTAAAAGGACAAAAAAATCTTGAATATGATAGTATAAAGGGATTATTTGATCGATCAAAATATCAAATTAATAAACTCCAGTCTAATGATTTAAGAGATTCTGAAAAGAACGAAATAATGTTAATGTATTCAAAAATAGAACAAAATTTGGAAAAAACAAATTTTAACTCATTAACTCTATCTATTAGTTCTCTTCAAAATTATTTGACGCAAATATTAAATACTGGAAATCGTACAACAAATCTCCCCGATGAATATAAGAACTACTTTTCAAAAATTAATACGTTATTGGATAATGTAGTTGTTGAAATCAAAGAAAACAATGATTATAGACAGGCAGATAAAAGTGCAATAAGTGCATATTTGGATAACTACGAATATCTTGAAGCTCCAATTGAGAAAAACGATCCAGATCTTATGGTTGATATAGAACTAGCAATGCGAGAGAATCTTAGAAAACTTATCAAAGATAATGAAAAAATAGAAGTCATTGAGCCATTTGTTTCTCAAATAAAATCTAAATTGGATAATGCTAAACTAACCTTAGAAAATGACCAATCATTAGCAAATGAGAGTAATGATGGTTCAAACAATATGCTATCTAAAGAATATAATAATCTTGTTGACATTGAAGAACTCAGTAAAGGTTTTGGATCATTTCAAGGAGAACAAAAACAAATGGGTGAGTCTACCGATCCTCAAAAACAAGGTGTTAGAGACGATATAGATCGAATTAGATTAAATCTTCAAAATGTATTAAATTTATACAAAGATACTAAATATGATGAAGCTTTACTTCTTACACGTTCAGCTTATCTGGATAGTTATGAGAATATAGAAATCCCACTTAGACCTATCGATCCAGATTTTACTTTAGATATGGAAATTAAATTTGCTGAACTCAGAAATATGATAGAACAAAGATCAGAGTATGAAAATATCGTAAAAAAGATTGGGGAAATTCAACAAGGATTGGATGAATCCGAAAGATTAGTTTCAGGGATTGGTACAATAGCACCAGGTATTGCTTTTTCAGCTTCCTTTTCTATTATATTTAGAGAAGGATTGGAATCTGCATTAATTGTAGGCGCAATAATTACATATTTAGAAGCCTCAAGAAATGATCGCTTCAAAAAACATGTGTATTATGGTATAATTCTCGCTGCTGGTGCAACCGCATTAACATGGATAATTGCCGAATTCTTTATTGAACTGTCTGGTGCAAGTAGGGAGCTTATTGAAGCTATAGCTGGAATCTCTGCTGTAGCTGTATTATTCTGGGTTAGTTTCTGGGTTCTTAACAAAATAGAGACAAAAAAATGGATAGAATTTGTTAAGTCAAAGGTTTGGAAAGCAACAACTACTGGAAGTGTCATGGTATTTGTATTACTATCATTTTTTACAGTATATAGAGAAGGATTCGAAACCGTCTTGTTTTATCAAGCCATGTTATCTTACGCTAAACACATGGAACTTTTTGTTATACTGGGTCTAATTATAGGTCTTGCAGTAATAATAGGAGTAGCATTCATAGTCAGAAAACTGGGTAAGAAACTTCCATTAAGAGTTTTATTTGGTTTAACTATGGGAATAGGAGCATATATGTCAATAACATTTTTGGGAAATGCTATTCGTGAATTTCAAGAAGTTGGATATATAACAACCACTCATTTATTCGGAATAATTCCAAGGCTAGATGTAAATCTAGCAACTATGACTGGTATACATCCTACTCTCGAAACTATTATTGCTCAACTAATTCTATTATCTGTATATCTTGTCGGTTCAACATATATTCTTGTTATTCAGCCACGAAGAAAGAGGCTTATCCAGTCCTCTCGCAAGTCTATGTCTGATTTAAAAGAATAGTTATTAATGTATTAGTAAGGCTACATTTATAAGTTAGTCTGACCTAATTAGTTTAGCCTAATATGTATAGCTTGACTGAAATCAAGAATAGTTGGAATATAGATAAAAATGAAACTATTTCTTTTTTAAGTAATATCATCGAAAATGATACATATAAAATTATTTTATCAGTTATGGAAAGTGCAAAAACAGTTTATCAAATTCACGAAGAAACTTCCCTTCCATTAAGTTCTATTTATAAAAGAATAAAAAAGCTAGAAGATATAGGTATAATATCAATAGAGAAAATTACTATTAATAATAAAGGACGCAAATTAATTTTTTATAAAAGTAAAATAAAAAACCTAACCTTTAAGCTCAATGAGAAAGATGTAAGTCTTTTAATAACCTAAAATTTCTAGTCGTACTGCCACTATATTAGAATCAAATAAAAATTAAAGAACGCTTTTATAATCTTCTATATTTATTAAGAATACATAAAGAATATCTTTGATTGGAAAAAGATTAATATGAAATTATCTTATTTTTTTAGTATTATCACGCCTTTTACGACATGTAATCAAACAGACGCTTATAAAAAATCATTTAGTCTGTATTATTATGATTTAGTTCGTTCATTATTTATTACACTTGCTTTTACTGGTATTCTCTCTACTGGTTGGTTTGGAATTCCACTAGCTCCCCACTATTTTACTGATACACCAATAAATAATTTAGATGTATTCTTTGTTCTTTTTAGTTCGTTAGGAAGCATTTGGGGTATGATGGCATATAGAGAATTTACAAAAACTAGAGATAATATTTTATTAGTCAGAGATCTGTGTAAAAAATTAGACCCAGTTATTGGAGATTATGACTATTCGACTTTTAATCCTATCACAAAAAAATATGAACAAGGTTTTGTTCCGTTAGGACCTACAGATTTTTGGGACAGGGAAACGGTGGTTCCTGACTGGTTAGATAAAGGAAAATATTGGCATATTATGCTTAGATTACGAATTAAAAATAAAGATATTATTCTTAAAGTTGTTAAAGACAATGATCTCCCTTTTTTTTCTGGGAGACGAAATGTAGCAACAACCTTAAGAGAAAATTTAAAAACTAACAGTAAGTTTAAAAAAAAATATCGCTATGCTGTTTCCATTCCACAATGGTTGGTAATGAATACTGAAATGAGTAATTTCTCTAGAAGTGAACTAAATCTAAATGATTCTGATTTCGGTTTGTTAATGAATGCTATTAATAAACAACTTGGTTTAGCATCAAATGACATCACAGAGCATGAAAAACAACGAATTAAATATTCCTGGAAATTTAGTTCCCTACCAATTTACTTAATAAAGAGTTTACCGATTCAAATTATTTACAAAGAGTTTTTTACTAAAACAGCTAAATATATATCCTCACAAAAAAAACATATTATTGAAGAAACTAATATTAATTTGGCTTACTTAAGTAATGATGAATTAATTGAATCATTACTAATTCTTGCCAGACTTAAGAACATCCGATCAAAAAGTATAGAAAAAATAAATATTATTTTACAATTTCTTAAAAATGAATATGAAAAATTAGGGTTGGGTGATGGTTCTAAGAGATATCATAACCTTCACCATAGTCTTGAGGTAGCATATGTTAGTTTGCAGATGTTACCGGAAGAGTTACATGGATATTATTTTTCAGAAGAAGAATATGAATATTTGATAGTAGCAAGCTTATTGCATGATTATGATCCTTATCAATATAACTATAAAACCAGCATAGGTATATATCGCTATGAAGGCCCTAAAGTTGAAAATACCATCAGAGAACTTTTGAATATTAGAATTATAGATGCATATTTTAGTATGAATGTTATAGACTTCAAAAATTATTTCCGTCAATATCATTATCATTTATTGCCACCAGTTGATTATGTGACTACTCATCATGAGTTTGTGAAGTCCAAACCACAACAAAGTTTGATAATTGAAGCATTGATTTGGAGAACAGATTATCCATTTACAAAAAAACCTTATGCTCAAAGAAACTATCAAGAATTAATTGATAAAATTTCTAATTTAATTGGATCATCTGAAAAATACATATTATTATCTGAAGTTTTATCTTTAGCAGATTTATCCGTAACATATATGGGATCTGATCCTATTAGTGCTTGGTACAGAGTAACAAGTCTATATGAAGAATTAGATCTTCCACAATTTGAGGCCGTTTCTAGAACTGATCAGTTTTTCTCTGAAATTATGAAAATAGAGTTATTCCAAGAATTATTAAATAACCGTAATTTCTCTAGAGTTTTCAAGCAAAGATGGAATTTGGTTTATCAGTTTTATCACGAGGGAAATCCATCAACTCAAATAAATAGGACAATAGAAAATGCCCAAACTTCCTATTCTAAAATTAACTTACAAATTGGTGTGAAAACCGGTGATATTTTGTACCATATAGCCATAGAACATAAAGATGAATACTTTATAGGTATTAGTACTGATGAAGATGCTGTACTCCTTATTAAAGACAAATTTGCAAATTTAAAGCAACAAAATGTATCTTGTTTTTGGGGGGATGCAAAAAAACTTCTTCCACATCTTCAAAATAAATCTATTGATAATATTTTATTAATACTAGATAATTTTCAAAATTTAAACAATCATTATGAACAGGAGACAGAATTATTGTTATTATTTAAAGAAGTATCTATACCCCTTAAATTACATGGTACGTTTCAAATTCTTACTAATATAAATAAAAATAGCGATAAGGAAAAAGAAATAATAAAAATTGCATCAAATTGTGGATTTCAACTTTTGGAAAATAATATTGATTATAAAATATATTTCCCTCAATCATATATTCCAAAAGAATTTATACAAAATGATTCAGTTTCAATATTATTATTTCATCATTATCTTCAGACTCCTATTGTATGATAAATTTGCTAAATCATTCATTTCATAGTGATGTTAAAAGTATATAAATAAATGAAAAAGTAAACTATTAAAAAGCAATGACAAAAAAAATCAGGGTTGCAATCGCCGGCGTAGGAAATTGTGCTTCTGCGCTAGTTCAGGGAATCCATTATTACAAGTCAATAAATGAGAAGGATTCTATTGGTCTGACTGCATATGATTTGGATGGTTATACTCCTATAGATATTGAATTTGTCGCAGCTTTTGATGTTTCAGATTCAAAAGTTGGCCTAGATCTATCCGATGCAATTTTTTCTCACCCAAATAATGCTATAAAAATTACAAATGTGAATAATTTAGATGTTAAGGTAAATAAAGGAAAAGTTTTAGATGGAGTAGGTAGACATCTCGCAGAAAAGATAAAATTATCAAATCATCCTACATCTAATATTTCAGAAATATTGAAAGATTCACAAACAGATATCCTTTTGAATTATTTACCAGTTGGAAGTCGCGCAGCAACAAAGTTCTACGCAGAGCAGTGTTTGACAGCAGGAGTTTCCTTTATTAATGCAATTCCAGTTTTTATTGCATCTGAACCTCAGTGGCAACAGTCATTTAGAGAGAAAAACATTTTGTGTGCAGGAGACGATGTGATGAGTCAAATTGGAGCAACAGTTGTACATAAAACATTAGTAAAATTATTTATAGACAGGGGTGTTAAAGTGGATGAAACATACCAACTGAATATTGGAGGTGACATGGATTTTTATAATATGTTAGATGAGGATAGATTAGAAGATAAAAGGATAAGTAAAACCAGTGCAATCGAAGCAATGTTGCCATATTCTATTCCTATGAGAATAGGTCCATCAGATTTTGTAGAATCGTTAAAAAATGATAAAGTTTGTTATATAAACATTCGTGGTAAAAAATTTGGAAATATTCCAATAGAACTAGATCTGAAACTTCGAGTGGCGGACGCATATAATAGTGCTGGAATTATGATCGATGCTATACGTGCTACCAAAATTGGACTAGATAGAGGATTATCAGGAGCATTAGAAAGCGTGTCCGCTTATTGTTTTAAACACCCTCCAATTCAAATGTCGTATAATCAAGCAAAAGAAAAATTTCTGCAATTTGTAAACGGAGATCGAGACACATAATAATTCATATAAATTAATGATAAACTTATTTTTCTATCATCAATCAATAAAATTTCATGACAAACTCCAAACTCAAGATCTTCTTCATATTTATATTCAGTAGGGCTAGGTTCGTCATTGTTTGCCAACATGCAGTGAGTTATGTAAGATAAAAAGTTATCTGATACATTGTTTTAACATGTTTTTTATCACAAAAGTATATTCCTTTAGACTGCCAAGTTAAGGAACATAGATGGAATAATTGAGCTTGTAAAAATATAGAAAATTATAGATAATATAGATATTATTCACTCTTCAGTTAATATGATTAAATTAAATATCAGTGGTTATTTCTAGCGTCGTTCCACAAATAGTTAAAATAATCTTTTGCGTAACCTGCTAGTCCTGGATGGTCTGCCCAGATGGCAATAGGTTCACCCTTCCGATTTCCTTCTTCTCCTAATAAGATTAAAACTTGAGTGCTATCACCAATGACTCCTCCCCCAAACATGTCATCTTTAATTCTTACATCTGCTATTCTTGAAATAGTTTTTATAATTTCTGTACTTGTTCCTTCTGAAACAAGAACTACAATTCTAATACCTTTGTCATGTAAACTACGTAATAGTGGTTGTAATGGTTTAGCTATTTCTTGTGCTATTTGTGGTAATGCTATTAACAATTCTTTTTGGCTATTCTGAATGATCTCGCTGACTTTACCTGCAATATTATAAAAACCTCTTACTACCCATATTTCTGGTTTTTCTTTTACTCCGCTTTTTTCATAAATAGGCATTAGTTCATTTCTAATAATTTCCTCATTACTTTTAATTTCATTTTCTTTTTGGAGTCTTATTGCATCTAATGCAGTAGAAGGCGATTTTGGAAAAAATGTTTGTGGCCTCGAACTATCTGATTCCAGCCAAATTTTATTTTCCAAACTATTCAATACTTCATAAATTTTTGAGTATGGAACACCTGAAGTTTTGCTTATATCTGCTGCTGTCATAGAACCATGCTCTAATAAGGATAGATATACTTTAATTTCATAGCTTGTCAAGCCAAGACTTTCCATTGATTTTCTTGACTTGTCAGTAATATTCATTGAACCATTTTTAATTATTTAACGTAATATATGTATGTTCAATTATATCTTAATAGAAAATCGTTTAACTTTCTAGATCTTTTATTATACTCAAAATGTTTTCAGTTTTTCTAAATAATTTATTTTCAAGAACATTAATCATAAAATATCAATCAAATTATATCGATGAACCTTGCTGTCATACTTCTAAAATGAGCTGTTAGAGGTCAGAATAACATAATTACAATAAAAAGAACAATTATTTATTGTTAGTTAAACTTTGAGTATTTTATGATTATCAATTTTTCTAAAGTTATTGATTGAAAAAAAAAATTAAACCAAAAAAAAGGTATGTATCCTATTTTTACTAAATTTTTTCAGATTTTTAATAATTAGATATTTATTTTCAGTAGTTAAACACGATATTCATCTTAGCTTGTATGGATATAATAAAAATTGTTTCTGTTATTTTTTACAAAAAACAAAATTCTTTAGTTCTATCTCATGAAAAAAGGTACAGTATTTAAATTTGAAAAAATATTTCTCAAGAAGATTTTTATGTCAGGATTTATACCATTTTTAATATTTTATATACTAACGTGTTATTCATTTTAAAAATATAATAAATTAGTTAGTTTGCCGTTTAAATTCGTAGGTATTAAATATTTTCCTATCAAGGAACGTTTAATAACCCATTTAATTTTTTTTTGTCTATGCCTAAATTCAAATCAACTCAAGATATTATTAGAATTATTGATACTAAAGATCAAATTCGTAATTTTGGTGTTATTGCTCATGTTGATCACGGTAAAACTACCATGAGTGATAGTCTTTTAGCGGCATCAGGAATTATTTCACCTTCCGTAGCAGGACAAGCACTAGCTCTTGATTCAATGAAACTCGAACAAAATAGACAGATGACTATTAGAGGAGCGAATGTGACATTATTTTATGAGCACGAAGGCAAGGAATATGTTATAAATATGATTGATACCCCAGGGCACATTGATTTTACTGGTAGAGTCACAAGAGCCTTACGTGCTATTGATGGGGTAGTAGTTGTATCTGATTCAGTAGAAGGCATTATGACTCAGACTGAAACAGTAACAAGACAAGCTCTAGAGGAAAGAGTTAGACCTGTTCTTTATATAAATAAAATAGATCGATTGGTAAAGGAATTACGCCTAGATCCTCCTGCAATGCAAAAATGGCTTTCAAATATAATAGCAGAGTTCAATAAATTAGTAGATATATATGCAGAACCAGAGTTGAAGGAGAAATGGAAGGTAAGCATCCAAGCCAATAATGTAGCCTTTGGATCTGCTAAAGATAGATGGGGATTTAATTTCAAAGTAGCCCAAAAAAAGGGGTTTAGTTTTAAAGATGTTTATGATGCATATACTTCTGAAGATCCGTCTAAAATCAAATCACTTTCTGAGAAAGCACCTCTACATGAAGCAGTTCTAGGTATGG
>DASUZI010000227.1:0-5985 GCA_036376955.1 Nitrososphaeraceae archaeon | reverse complement strand
AAATTTCATCTGCTAAATATAGTTCATCTTTGGATATATCACGAATTTCTGTAAGAATACTATCTTCCGTTGCTAATGCTAATACTGTATCTCGGGTTATTCCTTCCAGTGAACCAGATGATATTGGAGGAGTTATCAATGTCTTATTTTTTACGATAAAAACATTTTCTGCACTTGCTTCCACTACTTTTCCTGCAGTGTTTAACAGTATAGCTTCATCAAATCCAGATTTGATTGCTTCAATTCTAGCTAATGCTGAATTAGCATAATTAGCTGTTGCTTTTGCATGAACTGGCATGGTTCGTCCATCTATTCTCATCCAACCTGATACCATTAGTCTTATTCCTTGTTCTTCATCATCATTATCATTATCTTTTTTTAAATATTCATCCCATTTCCAAACAGCTATTGAGACTGAAACTTTATTATTTAGTGGATAAACTCCCATTTTTCCATGACCAAAATAAACTAAAGGCCTGATATAACATTCATCTATTGCGTTTTTTTTAATTGTATTAATTATTGCATCTTCTAATTCCTTTTTTGAATATTCAATATTCATAAAATATATTTTAGCACTTTCAAACAGCCTCTTCAAATGATCCTCTAATCTAAATATCGCTAGTCCTTTTTGGGTTTTATAGCATCTTATTCCTTCAAATACAGCAGTACCATAATGCAAAGAATGTGTTAAAATATGTATTTTAGCGTTTTGACTTTCATATAAAAGACCATCAATCCAAATAATATTACTCTCGTCCATTTGATTTTCATTCTTTAATACTAATAAAGTTTAATTGTTGTGAGTAATTTTTAAATCGGTTTTATTTCTTTGTAAATGTATTGCTCTTATAGCATTTGCAACATTGTTATCTACGTCATCTACTATTATAAGAATTCTTGATGTTTCCTCTTGTGCATCCAAATTCAGTATATTTATATCATAATCACCCAAAGTTCTACTTGCAGTAGAAACAATTTTTGGCATTTTCCACATCATATCTCCAATTAATGTAACTACACCTTTTCCATAAGCAAATTCGACTTTTGGATAAAAAGCCTTAAAATGACGTTCATTACGCTTGACATAATCTGCATCAAGAAATAGTAACCTTGTAATTTCTATATCATCAACTTTAAACGGCGATAGTTTTAAGAAATTATAGTATTGCTTATCCTTTTCAAGTGATGCAATTAAATAAGAAGCAGCAATACTTTCCATTCTGACAATTGCACAATTTCTTTTTCCTGTTACAATCTTGATTAGTGAACTATCTTCTTCATCATCATCAGCGTCATTTACTACACTATCTGAAAAGGCTTGTTGTCTATTAATCAAAGATTTCTCAATTATAGTATTTTCAGAAGGATTAAGTATTGATGTAATTACTATAGGAATATCAAAATTATTGTCATCAATTTCCTTAATTGCAATAGGATCTAAGATCTTCATACCAAACATTCCAGCTAATCTTGCTTCATTATATGATAAATATCGTATAGACTCCAATTCTTCTTTTACTATTTTTGGATCAGCGCTTAGTACAATGTTATCTTTTTCGAAATCTATTTGTACTTTAAATTCATCATATAAAATTATTGCAATATCTGCTGCAGTTCTATCAGATCCTCCCCTTTCATATGTTGTTTCAAGTCCGTCAACTGTTTTTCCAATAAATCCTCCAATAGATATTACTTCATTTTCTTCTAGTAATTTAAGAAAGTGTTTTTTATGTTCTTTAGATTCCTCTAACATGAAATTAGCTGCTTCAAAATTATCATCAGTAATGATCGGCCATTTCTCAATATCAACATGGTCACATTTTAATCCATTACTTCTCATTACGTAATCCATAAGATAGGACATGGTAATCTCTCCTCCATATGCAAGTATTCTTGATCTAGTAACATCAATAAACCTTTTATTTTCAGTAACGTGATTTAACGAAGATATAACATAATTATAGAACTTTTCAAGGTGAAATTCAAATTCTTCAAAATACTTTTGAGATAAATATTTTTTGGCTATATCTAAATATATTCTATATAAAATATCTGTATCTACTTTCTGACCAGAAGCATATTTTCTACCAATAAATATTGCAATATCTGTCATAGATTTTACTTTTCCGTCATGTTCCATTAATGGTGCAGAAAAAACAGCTACAATTTTTTTTCCTTTTTTTCTCATCGCCTTAATTCTTTCTATCACGGTAGGTATTTGATCACCATTTTGACCAATAGTACTTCCTCCAAACTTTGCAATAATAACTTCAGTCATATGTTATATCTTCCTATTGTATTTTCGTATACTATTAATGTATAACATCTAAATAAAACTTGATATGATATCAGCAGCTTTCTTTGCTCCATTACTAGCAGTATTTTTTCTTGTAGAGTTTGAACTAAGTTTTTCTTCAATTAATTTATCAAGTCTTAATATATCTTTATATTCAAATCCTAGCCTTTTGGCACCTTCTTCTTGCTCATAATGATTTTTAAGAGGTATAAATATTCCAGGAATGTTATAGACGATTGATTCGTCCATTGTAGATCTACCCGCTAATGAAATTATTAGGTCAGAAGCATAAATATATTCATTCAAATTAGGTACATATCCAAACAAACGGAAATCCTCAGCTGGGCTTATTTGCAGTGAAGGCCCAGTTACAACGATAAGATCTATATCTAATTTTGCCTTTAATCTTCTAAAAGAATCAATCACTTTTTCTATCAGATATTTTCCTGCGTCAGTTCCACCTACACTTACAACAATTGTTTTTTTGGTAAAATTAAATCTTTTACGTAACGTTTCTCTACGTTCCAGAATTTCTCTTACAATTGGTCCAACATATCTAAAATTTTCTGTATCACATCCATAATCTGGTATTATTACACAATCACATTTCTTTATAATTTGGCATAATCTCTTGTTCATTTTTTTTTCTATTATTGATGTTATACCTTTGGTAAAACTAGTGTTAATTATATCTGTAATTAGAATCCTTTTTAAATTTTTTTCCTCCGCTATAGAAATTGATGCAAAGTCTTCATCACTGACAATTAGTTCTTCAATATTAGTGCCTATAATTTTTTTTGCAATTTCTTTGCATTTTTTATAATATAACAAATACTTTATTAACCATGTAAAGGAATGATTTAGTTTTCCTGACTCAATTTCAAACTTAGGAGGTTCATATAAATTAAAGGCTTTCAATCCATAACTTGTTAAAAAGGTAAATGCTGCAGAGCCGGTGACAAAACTTACTTTATTATCATTTTTAGACTTCAAGTGATCAATTATTGCTACATCTCTTGCTACATGACCAAGACCTATAGGGCTTATAAAAAAAAACATTATCTATACATTTGTTTCCTTCTTCTTTTTGTATTTTACTATTTAAAATTATTTTTCTATCAGTTGGTCTTAAATTCTAATTATGCCAGTAAATTAATCAATATTTTTTATTAAATGAACTTTCTATAATGCTAATTTGATTCATTCAAATAAAAAAAACTTTTACTTGATTGTGACAATCCATTGATTATTATACATGTTTGGTCATAATAAATTATAGATAAATTAGTATGATTATAGTAATGATGATTATTTAATATGCACCCCAAACATTGTATATTTACTATTGTAAAAGGAATAACATTTATAATTAGACACAAATATTTTAGATAGATTTAAATAATAATTGGAATAAAAAATAAAGGAGGTAGGTATTTTACAATATTGCTTATATTGAATGTACTATCAATATTACTTCCAAATATAATCAAATGATAGTAATCACTATCATATTACAATATATTAAATTATTATAGATAGATAGGTTTTGTATTCTCAAAACTAGTTTATTTTCCATGTTTCCGAAAGTGCTATATAATACGATATTACTCACTTCAATCAATTTATCATGTCGAATAAGAAGAAAAAGAACACTAAAAATAATGTGGATGATGATGATAAAAAGAAAAAGAGCTATTTAGATATAACAAGAAAAAAAAGAATTAAAAACTTAAAAACAATTATCCTTCCAATTATAGCTGCAATTGTTATTATTGCTGGAATTTCAATTTATGTATTTTCTCAAAATACTCTATCTGTTGCTGGTTTCGGACCTTTAGGTTCTGCACATGAACATGCAGCATTTTTAGTTAAAGTAAATGGCCAAAATATAGATTTTAGTCAACCGCAATACCAAGTACAATCTGATTATATCCATGTTGAGAACGGGGATGGCACTACACTACATAGACATGCAACAAATGTTACTTTTGTGGACTTTTTAAAAAGTGTCAAAATGGATATAGACAAGAAAAATAATTGTTTGACTTTCACTAATGGCACAGAGTATTGTGATGATGAAAATAATAAACTAAGAACATTCATCAATGGGAATTCAACCGGGTCTATTTCCGATTATGTCCTTAATAATGATGATCGTTTATTAGTGATTTATGGAAATGAAACCGATGAACAGATTGCTAACGCATTAGATGAATTAAATAGGATTGAAATTCAATACAATTAAATTTTCTTTTTAGATATTTTCTTAATCTTTTAATATTCTTTTAGTTTTATTGGAAAAATCTATTTTATTTTATTATTTTTTATAGTATCCCCAACTAAATGTACAAATATATCATCAAGTGTTATAGGAGATATATTAAAGGACATTTTATTTTTAATTGCTAGATTAGATAGTTCACCTATACTAGATTCAAAGGTGAATAATCGAATAATATCTGTACCTATTTCTACTACATTTCCATAATCTTTCAATTTTTCAATATCAACAATATTTTTTTTAGATATATCCATACGAATATTTTGTGGAATGATTTTTCGTAAATCATTAATATTTCCCTCTTTTACAATTTTACCATTATCTATTATAACTATTCTATCAGATAATATTTCCGCTTCATCCATATAATGAGTTGTAAGTAATATAGTTTTACCTTCTTTTTTTAAATCTTGCATTAAGTTCCAAACTTGACGTCTTGAAACGGGATCAAGACCTATTGTAGGTTCGTCTAGAAATAATAAATCTGCATCAACAGCAGTAGCCATTGCTACCAAAATCTTTTGTTTCATTCCTCCAGACAAATTCATTGCAGGTTTATCTTTTACTTTAAGTAATTCAAATCTTTCTAATATTTTTTCAGTTTTCATTTTTGCAATAAATTTCTCTTCTCCTCTAATCTTGAGCCAATTATAAACATGATCCCAAGGAGTAAGTGCTCGTAATGGTCTTCCTTCTTGTGGCACCACCGAGATAAATTTTCTTATATTTTCTGCTTGGCTTATTACATCATAACCTAAAACTTTTAAAGTTCCTGAGGTTGGTAACAATTGGGTTGCACATATTCTTACAAATGTAGTTTTTCCAGCACCATTTCTTCCTAATAATGTAAAAATTTGTCCTTGCTCAATCTTTAATGATATATTATCCAAAGCTGGCACGTGAGTACCTTTATAAATTTTCGATAAATTATATACTTCAATTGCATGCAATATTTTTAGTATTTACTTAATCAATATATTTATTTAATCAGAATCTCTATTAAAAGAATTAGAGATACCTAAGTAGTGTGCAAAGAAGAACAAGAAAATTTTGAAAAATACTAGAACTCCAACTAATTCATTTTCGTTTCAATTTCCTCATAGAACAGTTATTGTTTTTATTTATCCTTTTTATGAGGTATCAATTTACCAGACATTATTTTTATTCATTATAATTACAGAACAAAGAGGATAAGTACTTGATTTTTATGGATAGGTTGTGATAACAATATTTGAACTTAATAAAGTGTTTAATAATATTTGTGTAATTAATTCATATTGAATATGTTTATTGATAAACAATTCAAATAATCTAAATAATAGTAATTCGTCATAAACTTATGGTAGAATTTACTGATATGAAAGGTCAAGAACTTGTGGATATCAAAGAATCAGAAGACAAACTT
>DASUZI010000226.1:0-2372 GCA_036376955.1 Nitrososphaeraceae archaeon | reverse complement strand
AAAAATATAGAATGGATATTTGTAATATTTCATAAACCAATGTATTCTTCTATATCCAAACAGTTAGAGGAATATATTATGCGGGATAAATATCAACAAATCTTTGATAAATACAATGTAGATTTAGTAATTCAAGGGCATAATCATATTTATAGCAGAACTCTACCACTATCATTCAATAGCGAACAGATCTCTGAGCCTATTCTAGATCAAAATATTGCTAATAGTAACAATATTGGCACATTTACTCAACCAAATGGTATTGTTTATTTGGTAGTTGGAACCGGAGGAGACGAACTTTATGAGATAACTGAAAAACCATATTATGTACAAAATCAATATGACAAAGGATTTGGTTTTGTAGATCTTAAGATAGATGGTAAAAAGTTAGATGGAACATTTTATGTTATCAATCTAGTTTGTCAAATGAAGATAAGCGAGAAAAAAAAGAAAGAGGTTCTAGATCTTGAAAGTTGTATTCCACCAGCCCCAGGTACGGATGAATTGAAAATTATAGATCATTTTACTATAAATAAATAGGTAAGAAAGTTAAAAATTGTAACTGAAAGTAATAATATATTTAATTAAACAAAAGAAATTCACCATTTAGTCAAATAAATTTAAATCTAAAACCACTATCAGATTTATTCTTATAATTATTTATTCTTTAAAATAGATTCACTTACATTTTGCTACTAACTAATTACTTGAAAATCATGTGATTTAAAATAAATTTTTTATCTACAACTAACTTAGAATTTATTCTTATAAATTTTTTCAATCTCGTCATTTGATATATTTTAGACATTGCTATGTAAAATCAATAATACAAGTATGTATAAAACTTTATTGTACTTTATATAATTAATAACTGTCAGCTAAGTTATTTGTACCACATTATTTTTAAAGACAAACTACTACATATCATACATGCAATCTAGTCTATATTATAAAAAATTAAATAGATCTACCTTCAAAAAGAATCAAATTTCTATACATCAATTTATGACTTTACTAATGTTTCAATTTCAAAAAAGTTATTGAATATTAAAAATAATTCAAAAAAAATATAGGAATGTAAAATAAATGATAAAAAATCTTATATTGATATCTTTCATCTTGATAGGAATTTTCGGTTTAACAATACCTTTCAATACTCTTGTATATGGTGAATATTCCTCTATTACAAATAACTTAAAGACATCCGAGAATTTTAATATTGCAGTAGCTTCAGATTGGGGATGTGATGAAGATGCACAGAAAACAGCTGATAATATCCAGTCAAAGAATCCAGAACTTGTCATTGCAGGAGGAGACCTTAGCTATAAAGGAACTGGCACTTGCTGGACTGATATAATTGCTCCATTTGAGTCTAAAACAATAGTATCAATGGGAGACCACGAATATCATGATACTGATGGGGGAAAAACCGGGGTCGTAAATGATTACTTGAAACCATTGGGAATAAAAAATTCCTATTATTCTTTTAACTTACATAACGCCCATTTTATTGCTATTGACCCATATGTTGATTACGGTCCAAATTCAGGTCAGTATAAATTCGTTGTAAATGATTTAAAAAATGCTTATAATAATCCAAAAATTGACTGGATATTAGTTATAGAACATATTCCATTGTATACCTCTCCATCAAAACATCCTGCTGATACTACAATCAGAAATATCTTCCACCCACTCTTTGATAAGTACAATGTTGATTTAGTATTTAGCGGAGATAATCATAATTATCAGAGAACATATCCCTTAACATTTAATGCTGTTGATAGTTCTAATCCTATTATTTCAAAAAAAGATTCTAATAATTATAAAGATGACAAATCTGGAGTAATTTATATCATAACAGGAACAGCAGGAAGATCGCATTATGATATTACCCAAAAAGCTCCATTTGTTGCAAAACAAGATGATACTCAGTTTGGTTTTCTGAATATTGATATCAGGGGTGACAAGGCTTTGATCGGGACTTTTTATGAAAATGAGAAGAGTGCAAGTTATAATCTTGTAGCTAATACAGAACAATCAGGTAACATATTAGACCAATTTACAATCTCAAAAAACGTAATATCAGGATCTCAAAGTTGACCTAAGTAATTTGGTTTCAAGTTATACCAATTTATTATGTCAGATAAAGTCTTAAATAGGGTAATTAATTCTTTTAAAAATCCTTCATATACATTACATTTCATTGTTTGAAATGCTAATAAGATATTTTAATGCCTTTTAAAATCTTAGATATTATAGTGCATGATAGATTGATCAAAAAACTAACAGAAAGATGAATTATAGAACGACAAGTGAATTTTTTAGTAGGTTATAAGATTTTAGTAAATGTAAGTATTATATTTTTTATT
>DASUZI010000225.1:0-2568 GCA_036376955.1 Nitrososphaeraceae archaeon | reverse complement strand
CATAATTATATCTGAACTTCGTCAGATGAATAAAGATTTTTTAAAGATAACATATGATAGGTGATTTTTTAAATATAACTACCATAAAATAATTATAAACTTTCTTGTTGTTAATTAATATCTAATAATTTTATATTTTTTTAAAAGAAATTTAACTATTATTGTCTATAGATAAATGATATAAATATGTGTTATAATCTTTAATTAAAAGAATCGTCTTTCAGAATTAATAAAATTATAATAAAATCTACATATTTATCTCATTTAAATTTCATCATTTCATCTTGCTTGATAAAAACTATCTTTTTCTTTCACGAACTTCTGCTATGACATCTTGAATAATTTGTATTACTTCTTCATTTTGCATTAGTCTATATTTGTGTTCTTTTTGCCATTTATTAGAATATTCTATTAATGGTTTAATCTTATTAGATATCTCCGTCTCTTTTTCTGTAATAATTATATTTTTTACTAGTGATATATCTCTTTCAATTCTAATAATGAGATCTCTATAAAATTCTTTATCTCTCGCTGCTAACTTCAAAAATGATATAATCCCAGTAAATAACATAAAGACTCCAATTGGCATAAATGAAATTGTGATTGTACCATTAGGAGGAACGGAGTTTAAAAAAATTGAATGGAAGTCTCTTGAAGCAAAAAGTATCATCATTCCTATTATTGTTGTTATCATATAATTTTGTAATAAGGAATTCTTTAACTTTAATAATATAGGTACAAAAGAGAAACCAAAAAATATTCCAATAGTCTGTATATTGGAATTCATAAAAGCAATATAGAAAGCATCTTTAATAGATGGATATATAATACCAAGTACTGGTAGACTAATAAGATTGTCTATATTAAAATAAGTTAATATTATTCCTTCATAACGTATTAAATAAAAAAATAATGGTATACTAACCAAAATCCAAAATTTATATTTTCCAATACGTCTAGAATATTGTTTAAGCATATATACAGTTAAAAGCCACCCTAAAAGAAATGACATTATAAAAAATATATCATATACTAATGCTATATTATTCTGAAATACAATGTTTATTGAAAAAGTACCGCCTCTTAATTCCCGTGGTGAGGTATAGTTAATAGTAGATGGATGAGTTGCTAATCCACTTATCAAGTATAGTAATGCCAGAATTAAAGTAATACAATAAAGTGAAAATAATATTCCATAAAGTAATGTAAAATTATTCTTTCCTTTTAGATACCATCTATAAAAATTGAAAGAAAGAATGGATAAATATCCTAAAGTCGAAATAAACGAGATGTACGATGTTAAATAAAAGGTAACATTACTATAACTTTTAAATATCGAAATTTGTATTGTAGTAATTATTAATGTTAATGCTAATACAAAATAGATTATGAAGATAGATATGAAATAATATTTTTTGTATCTAACTTCAATTTCTTTTAGATATCCAATACTATAAGTCATAATCAATAATAATAGATTAGATATCACAAAAATAGATACATAAATTGAGAATATTATTATTTTATAATTAAAAGGTAATAGTTTTTCTTGTAAAAATCCCATTAGAAAATTTGAATCTAAAATAATAACAAACATAACAGAAGAAACAATAAAAAATAAAACTAACTTTTTAAATAAAGTGTCTCTATTTTCTAAAAATGAAAAACTAAAAAATAAATTCATAAATTTTATAATTTCAAATAGTATGTTAGCAACATAGAAATGGTAAATTACTGGATTACCAATTTATAATTTGTATTAGATGTAAAATCCCATCGATCTGCTATTAAAGTTGGTGAAGGTGGATCTGCTTTAGCAGAAATAGTATATTGAAGATCATGAAGACCTATCTTTAATTCAGTAGTATTTATTAAAATACAATCGCAATACATCACTCCGTTATAATATATTGGATTCCTTTTATAATCATCTTTTTCCCAGTTATTTGGCATGGTAGTATTACTATTTGCTAGAATATCTACAAATTCTTCTGAGAATATTTCTTTGTAATTTTGATTCTGAGGGAGATTATTTACAACCTTTTTCTTCTTTTGCATATCTATACCGTTACTGTTGTCTATAAACATATTAACAATTTCTTTATTGTCAAAGAGTATCTTTCCTTGTATTGTTCCTCTTTGAAGATTAAAGGCACAATTCTTAAGCTCATTATAAGATTTGTCAAATAATCCTACATCCCCTTGAGAACACCATGAGCTTAATAATGGAAAGAATATTAAATATCCATAGGGAATTGTGTTTTCTGTACAATCATAACTATTGTCTCCAGTTTCAAAAGGATTTAAAAGAAAAACAATAGAATTGTTTGTATCTATATGAATGCTGCATTTAGGATTATTATCAGGACTATCTTCAGGTGAATTACCCCACCATTGCCAATAATTTTGAAGAAATTGAACTAGTTCTTTATTATTACTTTGTATTTCTTTTTCAATGCCATAAACAGAATGTGTTTGAAAATAAAAAATTAAGGTCAAGATCAAAAAAAAATACATTTTCATACAATATCCATTAAATTATATTCTTATATTGCTTTTTTGTTTATT
>DASUZI010000224.1:0-2317 GCA_036376955.1 Nitrososphaeraceae archaeon | reverse complement strand
TATAACAAGAAAATATTTTATTTATTCAACAATAACAATGTATTGTTGATTAAAGCCTCAACATAGGTTTACAAGAATTGATAAATACAGTATGCGGTATGAATGAAATTACCATCTCAAAAACAGCCACTCAACAAATATGGAAAAATCACGTTTGTCATAGTCTGGACAGATATATGTGTAGTATTTATAAACCATCTATGATTATTTGTTCAGACTATGACAATTTATTAATAATCAGTAAAAAATTGTCCAATTCTTAAATATTATATTAAGTATTGTTATTTACTATCCTAATCAACCATAGCCTTCTATTATTGCCTGCAACGTAAGAGTAGTGGGTTATGGCTTCTATTACTCTAGTATATACCCAATATAGTAGTTAAATAGAGCACTAATGTTATCAATTGTATTTTATGTTAACAATTGGTTACTACTGTTATTTTCTAGATTAATCATTTGTGAAAAATTTTAGAAATATGTACTACATATAAAAATTAATTTTACAACTAACTTTATGACGACAGTCTTGAAAAAGGAGCAAAGCAAGTAATTTGTTTTTACTAGTCAAAACTTTTGACAGTTATATGCAACATTTGATTTATTAGTTTATATTAAATTGACAATTTGGAAACAAATACACTTTTACATTATATAGTTATACAACATCTTTAACCTTTGTTGTCCATACATAATTATGAGTGAATCAGAGGAAAATAGTAATCAAAATAATAGCGAAGAATTAGAATCAGCACAAGAAAATCCTAAAGAGATAGGCTCTGCAGAATCAGACCCTTCAACTACAGAGCCAGCAGGAGAGTTACGAGAGAAAGCTGCAGAAAACACAGGTGAAGATGATTCTAAAGCACCAGCATAAACATTTTTAAATATTTATTTTTTTGTTATCAAAATTATATTCAATTAGGAGATTTAGAGGATAATTCCAATACTATGAAATAAGTTCTCTAATTATATTTTATCATTTAATAATATCGTTATAAACTTTATTGTAATATTAACAATGAAAATATAGATGGTCAAAAAAGAATTAATAGAACAGAAAATTGGTGAAGCAATTGGTCTAGAAAAAGCAGCTCAAAAAGCTGTAGAGGAACTAAAATCAAAAGAATTGTTAAAAGCAGAATATGAAAAAAAACCGTTTCTTTTACAAGTTCAATCAAAGATGATATATAAAGACAAAAATCAGGATTATGTTTTGATTTTATAAATGTAGAAAGATATTTAATAAATATTGCAAATTAGAACATGTGAAAAATTGGACTGCTTATAAGGACTTGTTAGCAAGACGTCGTCATCCACCTTTTACATCTAATCTTTTGAGTATATTAAATAAGAAAGTACCAATAGTATCGACTCGCAATCACTTTAACCTTGAGACGGGCCAACTGAATTCTTTGAAGAATATGGAAGATTATGACCCTTATGATATTCCTGGATTAAATGGAAATCATTGTTCTGAAAATAATGAATTGGCCATATATATTCATGGAGTATGGACAGGACAGATTGCAACTAAAGAACAGATAGATAGAACCATTTTATCATTGAATTCAAATGAATATAATATCCCACTAGTTGGTTTTAACTGGGATTCAACTACTGCAATAAATCCGTCAGGTTGGGATATTGCCAAATCTATAGCAAAGCAGAATGGACCGAAACTGGCAAAATTTCTATCTGATTTTAAAACCAATTGTCCCAATCACAATATAAGAATAATTGCTCATTCTTTAGGCGCAAAAGTAGTTGAAAGTGCCTTAATAAACTTAAATAATAATGAAACATGGAAGAACAACTCAGCATATAATATTACCTCTATACATCTTATAGGAGCAGCCATTAGCGATAGAGCGGCATCAAAGAATACTCCATTTGGAATTGCCATCGAAAATATAGTGGGCAACTTCTATAATCTATATAATCCTAAAGACAATATACTTCAAGGTTTATATGTAAAGACAGAAAATGAAAATCCCTTAGGCTTATTAGGTCTTCAAAAAGGTGAACCATTTCCTTCAAATTATACAGAACATAACGTAATGTCCGAAATTTCTTCATTTAGGAAGACAAGTGGAATAGACAAACCATTTGTTGATAACGCGGTATCTAGATGGGGAAATAACCATTCTGGATATATTGGGATTAGAGGTATTAATGGTAAGTTAAAGGATGATGGAGCTGTTAACATAATTGTAGCAGATTGGAAGTCTAATAAAAGTTAGATAAGACAAAACAAGCAGGAAAAATATAAGAAGAAATAGCAAATGCTTATTCCAAAGATAAATGAACTGTATTG
>DASUZI010000223.1:0-2197 GCA_036376955.1 Nitrososphaeraceae archaeon | reverse complement strand
TCCAATAGATCGCGAAGAATTTGTTCATCAAGAACATCCTTGTATTCTATACATACTTGCCTGATCCCTTTTTTTGGCACTTTATCTATAGCTCTAAAAAGATTTCCGATGGAATATTCATCGTCAAGCCCATACCTGAGTTTAATATATTCTTCAAGAATTCTTCGATCACTTATTTCAATCATTATTTCAAGATTAAGTTTATTGAAAAAAGTAGAAACAAATTCAATTATTTCTGCTTCTGAATCGATATTAAAATTATCATAAATTTCAATGTCCCATTGGTGAAAATAGCGATATCGACCGGCTTGAGGTTCATCATATCTGAAAACTCCACCAAAATTTGCTAATTTTATAGGCATAGGTATATCTCGTTTAGAGACAGCAAATCTGGTTATCCCTATTGTAAGATCATAACGTAAGGCAATATCTCGTCCACCTTTGTCCTTGAAACTATAAACCTCGTTTATTATTGATTCGCCGCTTTTTGCTTCGAGTGTTGATAATAATTCAACAGGTGATGGTTCGATAACTTGAAAATTATATGAGGCAATCGTTTCATAAAATTTTTCTCTAATATAATGGTTATAAAAGGCATCTTCTTGGGATATATCCCTCATCCCTCTCGGTAAATCCAACTTCACAATAAAAACTCAAAAATCTTGGAATTTAGATTTTCCGTTTTTTCATTATTTTTATAATATGGTTTAAATCAGTTCATTGAGGCATGAAAGAGAAATTTAGATATCTAGACCATATGACAGATCTCATAGTAGAAGCTTATGGTAATACTTTACCAGAATTATTTGAGAACTCAGCTTTAGGAATGATAAATGCCATGTTCGATATTTCTAATATAAAATTAAATCATTCACTCAAGATAATTGCACAAGGACACGATTTTAAAAGCCTATTCTACGATTGGATTGAAAAAATCATATTATCGATATATATTGACAGGATGATTGTTGTAAAGTTTGATTCTTTTTCATTCTCAAAAATTATTATAAATGACTATTTGAAGAATAATAATAACAACAACAATAACGTAATTAATACAACAAATTTGACAGAAATGGAATTTATAGATGCTCTAGGTTTAGATAATGCTTCTGAGAACTCTGATTCAAATGTTTCAGAAGAAGGTAATTGCATTTATAAAATGGAATGTACTGGATATGGAGATAGGATTGATTTACATAAACACGAGTACAAGATAGAAGTAAAATCTATAACATACCATGAAATGAAAATAAAAAGAAACAAGGATGGTCATTATACTTCGAAATTCTTGGTTGATCTATGACGATTTACTAACTAACTTACAAACTTTCCGTCCTCCAAAAATCTTAAATAATTTTATAAACTTTAGTTATGATTAAGGGTATTAACATGAATTCTAATCCAAACAATAATGATGACGAACTCATAATAGAATTGTCTGAAACAAACTTTGAAGAATCAATAAACGGTAATAAACCCATTCTAGTTGACTTTTGGGCCACATGGTGCGGTCCATGTAAATTTATGGTACCTGTATTCTATAAAATGGCAAAAAAATATTCATCAAAGATTGATTTTGGTAGACTCAATGTAGACGACTCTCAATCAATCGCTGTAAAATATGACGTCTATGCAATTCCCACATTTATAATATTTTATAAAGGAGAAACAATTGAACGCGCGGTCGGTGCTGTTGGGGAGAAAGGGTTAGAAAATATCCTTGGAAAGATTCCTTAAATCTTTTTTATTTGACTTTTATTTATAAGTGACAAAAGATCAACCTTCACCTTCTTACTACCTACCTAACCTAATTATCTGACAATAATATATGCGATTATTTTCTTGTTGTGTGACGAAACCTGTAGGCTATGACTAAATATTTAGCTTGAGTTTACCTTTGTATTTGATGAGGTATCCAATTTAATTTTATGTCATTGATTTAGTACGAAGAATAAAAGAAATATATGGTCAAATTCCAAAACGCTACAATAGTTTTTTTAAACAAAATTAAATATATCCATATGCCGGATCAGATTTTCTTTTTAAATTCAAGATGAATTCAAATATTTCTTTTTCTTCATCATTGAGTTTATGACTAAATTTTTCAAGTAATAACTTTGCCTGTCTACTATTTAGATCAGTATAAAAAAAATCTCCTTCATTGATTTGTCTCCCAATTGTGGGGCCTCTTATA
>DASUZI010000222.1:0-58588 GCA_036376955.1 Nitrososphaeraceae archaeon | reverse complement strand
ATGAAAAAATAGGAAAAGGACATTGTAGAGAAGGACCAGGGTTGTCAGTAGAAGGTATATTAGAGGAAAATGACTTGAAAGGCCCATTAAAAGGTTCGTCATTTGACGAATTAATGGAAATATTCATATCTGGTAAGTCTTATGTATATGTTCAAAGTCGTGATCATCCTGAAGGTGAAATGAGAGGACAAATTTATTATTAATTATACTTTTTTAAACATGTATTAAAAATCTCTTTACATTATACAGACAATTATTTTATTAATTAGTACAATAAATAAAGTAAATGTTTAACTTTAGCACTAATCAATTCAATCATAAATTATAATCTACCATTTAAAGTAAATTAAAATTAGGTAAATATAAGATACGATTATTTATATCAATTTTTTGTAGTATGTTGTATTTGTAGAAATGAATTTTGGAAAATTATTAATTAATTTTTCAATTAATTTTGATAAAAACACAAATAATCTACATATAAACTCATTATTAATGTCAGTATCGAAAGAATTCCTTGACGATATTCCAAATAATAAAAAATTAGTTGTAGAGTTGGGAATGGGTGATGGTAATTTAATAAATTCACTCTCAGAAAAGAATCAGGATTATTATTTTATTGGCATAGAAAAACAAGAGAGTTATTTTACTAAAGCTAAATATAATATTAAATCACAAAATGTTAAGATACTTCATACTATATTTGAGGATGTTTTACCATTATTCAAAGATAGCTCTATTGATAAAATTATATCAGTTTTACCTGATCCTAAATATATAGATAAAAAATATAGAAATCAATGGACAACCTTGTATAAAATTATTTATAAAAAATTAGTGATACAAGGAACATTCATTCTAATAACAGAAATAACTAATGAGTTATTCCAACCTGTCTCAAATCATGAATTTTACAAAGAAGTTGAGAATTTAAAACAAATTTTTCAGTCAATAGGATTTATTATATTAAATGCTTTTGAAGGGTATCAAGAAAATTATATGACTTCTTTTCTTAAAGAGTTTAATGGAGATCCTGAAAGAATTAGAATAATTAATTTCGAATTTACTAAAAAATAGCTTATTTATTTAGTCGATATTGTCGTCTCAGACAAATCCAGACAAATCCAACTGTAAATCATTTTCATGTTATTTAGATTGTGGACCTTGTTCTTATTGATTTAAATGATACTATTTAATAGCTACATAGTTTAAATTCTATAACTTGGCATTTGCAGATAACTTTGGTGTAGAGGACAGAAAGGCAGAAGAAGCAATAAAGTGGATGAATTCCTATGCCTTAGATAACAATAAAAAATTTGAAGCAAAATTGGAAGGTTATTTATTAACAACCAAAAATTTCGGTAATTTTGAAATTTTTTCTTGGAAAGGAGATTGGTCCTTTGCTAGAAACGTGATTATTAAGGTCAGCAGAAAATTATCAACAAAAGTAATCGAATCTGGTTACCATCAGAAAAATTCATTTTTTCTCTCTTTAATTGGTGCTAATAAAGAAGTGGCAAAAGTCTATAAAAAAGGAGGGATAATTGGTAACCTAATTTTAGACAAAAAATCAGGTAAATGGATTGTTAAATCTGAAAAATTAATATGAAGACTAAATTAACTTGCTATCTACTATATGCAAGATTAATTTTATTTTGACAATTGATAACTGTAATCGATTTGGATAAAAAAGTTTATTTTAATAAATTTAAAAAATTTCCTCATCTTCTTCTTGTTTTATATGTCTTGCTTGACTTTCAATGTTAGAGTATATTGAATTTTGTCAATTGTCTTGATTTTCAATGCAATTGTTTCCATTATTGTGTCAATTGTTTCTCCTTTTATCTTGACAAGTATATTGTATGGACCTCTAACTCTATTTGTTGTTAATATTTCGGTTATTTTTGTTAAATCATTCATAATTTTTTCTTCGTTAACTTCTTCGCATGTTATTAAAACAAAGACTTCTACCATCAATCATTTACACTTAGTAATTTAAGGGTATCACTAATAATTTTACCATGATCTGCTTGTACTTCTGTAGTAATAAGCAACAAGTGATCATCGTCTAATGGAATCGTAATTCTTTTAATTTTTTCATATTCTGCCATAGCATATTTTCCTCTTCCGATTTTGGAGGATAAAGAATTTCTCAATCCCCATCTTGCTAAAGCCTGTAAATTTGATTTCCTCGTTTCTTCACTACTCAGCATATCTGCTACTCCTTCTCTTTGACCACCATATTTTATCTCTCCAGATTCATCACATATTCCTGCAAATCTTATTTTAGAATCAATATCAATTACAGCTTTACAGAGATTATCATAATCCATATCACTATATTCAAAAATACAAATATTAATAGTTTATAGAAATTTATAATCTATTTTTGCAGAATTTAAAAGTAATTTAAACTATTAATTTCTATATATGATCTGGAATTTTAGCTAATTCTTCTATCTTCCAATGACAGCTCCAACAAAAACTACATATTAAACATGTGAGTTGCGTCCTAATTTTACATGACTCACATTCTTTATATCGAGGTAAAATACTATCTCTCAGATATTCATGGTTAAAAAATCTTCTTTCTTTTTTACCTGTTATTTTAGAAGATTTCATAATTTTCGTCTATTTATATATATACATCTACTAAATTATATCTTTTATGAATATTTATTAATTAATTTTGTTTTTTATTTATTTTCAACGAAAAATTTACATCTATTAACAAAATACTAAGCTTTAAAATTACAATTTTTTATTAGTATACTCAAAAAATTTAAGAAATTACGATGAGCTAAATCAAATTTGATTTAGCTCATCGTTACCCATCGATTTTCAGCTTTGGTATAGCTTTCCTGCACAAGTCAGCTGATACCATATCACATCATTCAACAGCGTATTTCCGTCGAATTTAGTGTAGACAGTGTCTAATTCTATAACGAGAATCCAATATAAGAGAGTTATTTAGAGAAATTATATAATAATATTATATAACATTTATTCATTCATGCTTATTTTTGCTAAAAATTTTTTGCAAAACTAAAGTTAACAGACGATAATACATTCAATTTATCTCTAATAAGAATACAAATGTAGGATGTAAATTTAAAGTTGATTTCTAATTCCTGAAATTTTTAATATATGTTTATCTTTTGGAATAAATATATCTATACTAATTGTTTTACCATTCATAGTAACTAATTTCTTTTCATATTGTTTCCCATCTAACAAAACTTCTATCTTTTGGTTTGGTGATATTTGTGGAATTTTAAAATTTGTAGGTCCGCCCCCGGGGTTATATGGCTTAACCTCAAAAATAATACTATCTGACGAATTTTCATATCTGAAATCGCTAATCATAGAAGCACTTTCTAAATTAAAAACAATATATTCTCCTTCTCCAAGATCAATTGTAGATATTGGGGCATTAACATCCAATCCTGCACAACTATAATAATATACACCATCTTTTATTGCAGGATCTGGAAGAATTTTGTATCTAACATCTTCTCCTGGATAAATAAGTGGAATTAATGAGCTTCTAACAGAATCTAATTGAGTACCATTAATTGAATGGACAGAAGCATATACAGCAATATTTTTAATTATATTAGGACCTGTATTTTTTATTGTACCAACTAGAGCCTTTTCATCGGCAGTAGCAAGGTTTGAATAATTTTGGCTCAAGTCCATTAATAACGGTTTTGCTACTTCTTTGGTCTCAATCGGATAGGCAAATCCATTAAATAATTCTTTACCACTAATTGTAAACTTAAATGGGGCAGCGACATATGGATATATTACATTGGTAAATGTATTACTTGTTAAAATTAATGATTGTCGCTCTGATTGGGTTATATTTACACCTATCTTGACTTCTATAGGCATACCAGCATTATTTTGTACTACACCAACCAAATTCCAATCTCCATTTAAATCTTTGAAAATTTTTTGATCCACAATGGAAATCGGGAATTCTCCAAATGATTTGATAGGCACTAGGATAATTATCAAAGAAAATAGGATAACAGCACAAGATGAAACTATATTTTTATAAAACATTAAACTAAACTTCATAATTTAATAATTATATGATATATACAGAATTAAATTTCTTTTCATATATTATTTATTAAATTATTTTATTTTTTTTTTAACTCATATAATTACCTGTAGTCTTACTCAGAATTGTTTATGATGATATTTTTGTTGTTATCCTCATCTTGATTGGTTAGTTTATTATTGGAAGATGATGATTCTATATTATTTTTACTGTACTCTACGTCTTCATTAATAATATCTGCTTCTTTACTACTATCACTAAATCCACTACTAAAAGACTTTTCTATACTTTTACTGGTGGTTCCCTGTTCATTAGATTCTACAATATTCTCACTATTACCAATCTCATTGTTATCATTAAGTTCATCTGAATCAGGATTTACAAATATCGGTCCTCCACTATCAACAAGTTCTCCATCTTCATTCATTACCTCTTCATTAATATCTGGAAGATTTCTGCTTAAATCACTAAAAATATCATTACCAGTTAATTCTTCATTGTTATTTGTATCTAAATTGTCTTCACTTTCTTGAATTGAAAATGATTGATGACCATAAGAAGTTACATAAAGTAACACACCTATTATTATGAATGATAACGATGATAAATAGTTGATTTTATACAGCTTATCCATTAGGTTATATTATTACTAATACTTTTTATAAAGCTATCATATAATTATTTTCAAAGTGATATTTTCTACCGCTGGGTGTATACATGAATATAATTGTTTCTTTATTGATAAAATATTATTTTTATATCATTAAATGGAAAGATATTTGTTGAATGATTTGATTCGCAGATTTTCATTAACTTTTTTTATTTTTTTCATAATATTATTGATAGTACAGTTACAGATATCATTTATTTATTCACAAAGTGATGAACCAATTATTTCTGAAAGTATTGGTAAGCCAATTTTACCGGTAGGTAGCTATCCTGTTGGAATAGGAATAAACCCTGTTACTAACAAACTATATGTAGCAAATCAATTTTCTAACTCTGTCACGGTTATAGATGGCAATACAAATAACATTGAAAGCACAATTCAAGTAGATAATTTTCCATATGATTTAGAGGTGAATTCTTATAATAATAGAATATATGTGACTAATAGAGGTTCAGATACCGTCTCTGTTATTGATGGTTCTACAAATCAAAGACTGTCAAATATCATTGTTGGAGAATCACCTGTAGGAATATCAATCGATCCTTCAGAAAATAGAATATATGTAACGAATCTCGGGAAAAATTCATCTCTATCAATCATAGATGGAATTAGTAATAAAGTTACAGATACCGTGAAATTGAATGGAATTTTTTATGGTATAGCTGTTAATCCATTAACAAAAACAATTTATCTTTCTAATATAAAGAATCATACTATATCTGTTTTAGATGGAACAACAAAAAATGTTATTAACCATATTCCAGTTGAATATATACCTACAGGATTAAATATCAATTATAAATCAGATTTAATTTATGTTACTAATTATGGTTCTAATTCGATTTCGGTGATAAATGGAAAAACCAATAAAGTAAACTCTTCTATAGAAGTTGGACAAAATCCTGTCGATGCTATAGTTAACCCTTTAACGAATAAAATATATGTATCTAATAATGGAGACAATACTTTATCTGTAATAGATGCCGTAACTAATAAAAAAATTAAAGATCTGTCGGTTAAACCCAATAGCGATAAAAATAATGGTCCTATTCTTGATATACCTATAAATCTAACTTTTCCGCTTCTAGCTAATAAATTGTCTCTTAATCCTATTACAAATCAGATTTATATAACAAATACAGTTTCGAATGGTGTTATAATAGTTGATGGAAAAACGGATAATGTAGTTATCCAGTTATCTGTAGAAATAAAGCCAGAAAATGCAGGAACCATAGACTGTAACAATTCAAAATTACCTACACAAGGTTTTTTGTTACATCCTATAAATACCGAGATAAAATGTACTGCACATGCTTCTAGAGGATACTCATTCGATTTTTGGTCAAATATGATCACAGATACTAAAAATCCTATAACTCTAAACACAACTGAAAATAACTTATTAGTAGCTAATTTCAAACCTGCTATATCAACCGAAGCCTATATTGGAATGGTAGCTGCTACAGTTGGTTCTACCTCCATATTTGCAGGTTGGTATTATAAAAGAAGAGAAAGAAGTTATCTAAATCAAAGCATGAATAGAATAGACTTTACTTATGATGCCTTGAAAAAAGACAAGGTAGAAGGAGTTAAACAATTGGAAGAGTTACGAAAAGAAATAACCAATTTATTTAAAAAAGGAAAGCTAACAGATTCACACTATAATATTCTTGATAAAAGAATCTCAGAATTAATTAATACTCTATTAAGAAAAGATTAATATCATTAAAGAACTATTTAACACAAAATCTAAATAATATATTTTTTACTATAAATAATAGGATCTAGTATATTATAAAATAGAACTTGGTCATAAATAATTATATAACGATGATCATCATTCTAAGAATGTTATTATTAACCTAATTAATTTATATTCATCCATGACTAAAATATTTTTTTTAACAATTTTTTGCTTTGCATCATTTATATTGTTATCATTTATAGTAATTAATAAATCAAATAATATGTATTTTGATAATATTGAAAATTTTGATAAAACTCTTTTTATTACAATAAACGAATTTCATTTAAAATTACCAGGGGAGCTTGATTACTTTATGATTTTGATCACTCTTTACGGCAGGGAATTTTTTTTACCATTTGTAATGGGATTGATTTTCATATTTGGGAGTAAAATCGGAAGAAAAACTGTAGTCATAACATCTATTTGCATTTTAATCCTGATTCCAATTGTTTCTATAACTAAAGATTATATCGAAAGATCAAGACCCTTTGTACCAGGATTGGATACTCTAATCTCTGTTGATAATAGCTATTCATTTCCCTCTGGACATTCAACCTTAATTGTCGCTGGCTTGGTAACTATCATGGTTTTATTTAAAGGAAATAAATATACTAAAATTCTGCCTGTTCTTTTAGTCATTGATGGTGTCTTAGTATGCTTTTCAAGAATTTATGTCGGAGTTCATTATCCATTTGATGTTTTGGGGGGATTTTTTTTAGGAAGTGGTATATCGTTGTTAATAATTAGTATTGTAAATTACATACCAAAAATAAGAACTATAATAAGCAACTAAATATAAATCTGAAATAATATTCCATAATTTTAATTTTGAATAGTATTTTCTTCATATCATCCTTCTCCAAATTCATCAATTTTTTAATTATCTATCTCGTTCGTTTTTTAAATTCAATTTTAGTTGGTAAATTCCAATTATATCTTATTGCTAACAGTCGAAATAATGTAATAATAACTATACAGAAAACCATGGAAATATAATAATTAAATTCAAAGTATAACAGGATAAAAAAAATAATAATTCCTAAAAAACTTGCTGATGCATATAACTCTTTGATGAATACTAGAGGAATTTCTTTAACAAAAACATCTCTTACTATTCCTCCTCCGATGGCAGTAAAGATTCCTGCTAAAGACATTGCAAGAAAATTTAATCCTAACATTTCGTATGCAATACTTGAGCCTATTATAGTAAAGACTCCTAAACCTATTGCATCAAACTTTAAAAATAAATTTTCACGTTCCTTAAAAAATGGATGTAAAAAAAATACAATGATACCTGAAACTACAGCAATAGTTAGATAATATGGATCTAACATAATTTTAGGTGGCAATCTGTCCAACAACAGATCTCTAATTAACCCTCCAGCTAAACCTGTGCTGCTGGCTAATATTATAACTCCGACCATGTCCATTTTATACTGAATTGCTTTAAGGGCGCCGGTTACAGCAAATACCATTACCCCAAATAAATCTAATATGTGCAGTAATATGGGGATCGAGAAAGAAATATTATCCAACTATGAATATTAATTAAGTCTTACTATTTATTTAAATTGCATAATATTCTATTATACAAAAAACCACTTTATTAAAAGAATATTTTTAATGTAGTGCTTTTGGAGCTTTCATTCCTTTATTGTTCAATACAATGTAAATTTCTGGAATAGAATAAACAAATCCTATATGAACACAATCTATTTTTTCATCTAATAAACATCGTAGTTCCCCATTTCGCAGTATCACTTCTGCTATTCTATTTCTTTTATTATCTTTTATTAATACTCGATCGGAATCAATTGAAATTTTTTCCATAAATGGAGCTTGTTTAGCAAATGCTTCATGCTTTAACATCATCTCCTCCATCATGCTTGTAAGATATCCTGAAAAGCTGGTAATTCCTTTTAGTTCTAAATCATTTTTCCTTTTTTCGTAAACACTAAAAAATTTTTTATAGATATTCTCACTGACTGTAATGGATTTAAAACCAGGCTTAGGCACTCTTATACCGTATTAGACCGTAACATATAAGATTTACTATATAAATTTTATAAACAGATATCGATGTATATAATCTATTTATTATTTTTTATCATCATATCGATTAGTCTTTGATGAAATAACTCCATATTTTTATTTAGCTAATTAGTTTGAGGGAATCAAAACATTTAGGAAATATTAGTTTGTATTAAAATCTATTAACAAAGATCTAATGTTTTATTCTATTTTATTATGTTTTTAAATAACGATCTGAAAAATACCATTGCCCGGATTATAAATTTTTGATTTACAAAAATATAGATATTGAAAAAGCATTTAAATAAATACTTTTAAATAGTTATATGCTTGTTTTGCTACCTCGATTGGATTATCCTGATATGGGTATAATTCTACAGTAACAAATCCTTTATATCCAATCTTTTTTATTGTATCAAAAATCTTTTCAAAATCTATAGAGCCTATTCCCGGTATGAGATGATAGTGAACTCTATTGCTAGATATGTCTGATAAATGAAAATGCTCTATATAATCGATTAATTTTACTATTGTTTCAGAAGGATCTTCTTTGACACAATAAAAATGTCCAATATCAAAATTTAATTTTATATAATCAGAACAAATTATTTTCATTAACTGTATAAATTGCTGAGAGTTTTCAATTAAAAGGGAAGGTTCTGGTTCAACTAATATTTTTACACTATTTTCTTCTGCAATGTGTGTAACTTTTTTTAATCCATCTGTGAATATTTTCAAGAGTGCACTTGATTCTAATGCAGTCTTTTGTCTGTTAATTGGACCGCCTGGTTCAGTTGAGAGGTTTTTTGCACCTAATTTCCTTGCTAAATAAATGCAGTCTACTGTATGTTTCACTCTAATTTCTCGCAGCTTATTGTCAGCTTCAATCCATGAAGGGTGATAAACATTTCCTATTGCATATAATGTGAACGCATTAAGATTAGAAATTCCTATATTTAAATCTGAAATTAAATTTTTTATTTTTTTTGCTTGTTCTTCAGAAAATTGTGGAGGATAGGCATGTGGTATATCACATAAAATTTCTACACCTTTATATCCTATTTTGGATATTTCTCTTATTGCATTATCAAGAGAAAATTTCTTAAAAGCGTTTGAACTAAATGAGAGTAACATATCTAATTAATCCAGTAATGATTATATTTGATTCAATATACTAACATTGATTTTGAGGAGTCCATGTAAATTTATCTGATTGTTTATAAAAATCATATGCATTAGACATTGTAACTTTTTCTATTTCATTTTTTCTGAATCCCTCTTTTCTCATTTCTCTAGCAACTAATGGCACGCTCAATGGATCGGAAATCCCCCAATCAGCTGCACTATTTATCATTATATTATCTGGTCCATTTTTTCTTATAATATCTATTGCTCTTTTTGGTGAAAGTTTGGTTATAGGATAAACCGAAAGACCAGCCCACAATCCCATTTCCAAAGTCTTTTTTATTGTTTCCTCAGTATTATGATCGATCAGAATTTTCTTTCGATCATATTTATTACCATTTTGATTTAATATTTCTTCAATTCTTTCTATCCCTTTTGTTTTATTTTGATGAGGTAAATGGATCATAATAGGAATCTTTTTGGTTGATGCAATATCAAGTTGTTTAATAAAAATTTCCTCTTCTAATTTGTTAATAAGGTTGTAGCCAATTTCGCCAATTGCTACGACTCTTTCTCTATCGAGAAACTTTAACATTGCTTGGAGTGCATCTAACGCTAGTGGTCTTTGTACAGATTCTTTAGGATTCACCGAAATACATACAAAGTGTTCAATTCCAAATTGTTTAGCCCTTGTAGTTTCGAATGATATGAGATGTTCCCAATAATCAACAAATGTTCCTACAAAAGTCCTTGGACCTCCAAGCCAAAAAGAGGGTTGTACTATTACTTCTATTCCGGCTTTAGACATAGCATCATAATCATTAGTAGTACGGGAATACATATGAATATGCGGATCGAAGAATCCAGACATTACTTATAAATTCATCGAAGTTATATTAAATGTATATCTTATAACATTCTCAACAAAACTTTGCCATTTATAATTATATATAGGTCGCTATGATAATGAGTGATTTTACATCAATATATATATTATAATTAGTAATACATTACAAGAAACATTATTTCGATTAATTATTTTATTCTCATCTTATTTATTGTCTAATATGAAGTAAATTGTAAATACTTTTGGATATTAATAGTTGATGATTTATTAAAAAATCAAAATATGAATGGTTGAATATATCTAGATATTTTTGGTAAACTTTCACCTTTATGATGTTGAAATAACTCTAAAACGAACAACTAATAAGATATTAAAATTATAAAAACAACTAGAAATTGAAAAATAATTCAAGTTCATTAACTACGTCTAATATTAACGGTTTTTATAAATCATCTAATACGTTGGCCATTGATCTTGCAGGAATCCATCTTAAAAATCCACTTCTTCTTGCATCTGGCTTTTTAGGTATTTCCCAGGAAATTTTCAACAGATTATATCATGATGGTTTAGGAGCTATAGTCAGTAAATCAATAAGTGTTAGTCCTCTAGATGGATACAAAGGTCCTACCGTTGTTTCTTTGGGAGAAAAAGGTTATCTAAATGCTGTGGGGCTTGCAAATCCTGGATCTGATGTATTTGCTCATGAAATTATGAATAATCAAATTCCGCTTATAGTTAGTATTGTTGGGTCTAGCCAGTCAGATTTTCCAAAACTAATAAGTAAATTTGACAAGTTAAATATTTTGGGTTATGAGATTAACCTCTCTTGTCCACATGTGGCCAAGATGGGTATGGAAGTTGGTGATGACCTTGATTTAGTAACTAAAATAATTAAGACTATCAAGTCAAAAACCAAAAAACCTGTAATTGTCAAAGTTGGAATTGGAAATACCGATGTTTTAAAACTTGCAAGTAAAATCCAAGAATCAGGAGCAGATGCCATAACTGCAATCAATACTATTAGAGCAATGGCAATAAATGTTGAAACTGGTATGCCCATACTGAGCAATAAAGTTGGTGGATTATCTGGGATTCCATTAAAACCTATAGGAGTAAGATGTGTTTTTGAAATAACTAAAAAAGTCAATATTCCTGTAATTGGATGTGGTGGAATATTTACATGGGAAGATGCAGTAGAATACATTTTGGCAGGTGCTACAGCGATAGAATTAGGTTCTGTCATAGGATTTGAAGGTTTGAATGCATTCAACGAGATAAAATTAGGAATTACAAGATATTTGGAGAAGAAAAATTGCAAGAACATAAAGGAGATTATTGGTCTTGCACATAAATATTGATAAAATACGTACTGTTGTTATTGAAGAGGTAATTGAGGAATCTCCTTCTGTAAAGACTATTGTTTTTAAAGATAGGTTATCTTCAAATGCAAAACCTGCACAATTTTTAATGGTCTGGATTCCAAGGGTAGAAGAACTTCCAATGAGTGTCATGATCTCAAATAAGAAAGATCATGCCGCGATCACAATACGTAAACACGGATTTGGATCCACCTCTCTTTTTGAAAAAAAACAAAATGATCTAATTGGTATACGTGGACCTTATGGTAATCATTTTAGTGTAGGTAAGAGTATAAAAAATCCTATATTAATCGGAGGCGGAACTGGTTTAGTTCCATTAATGCGTCTTGCTACTGTCTTGAGCAAAATGCAAAGAAGTTGTACAATAATTATGGGTGCACAAACACAGAAAGAGATACTTTTCAAAGTTCCCTTGGAAGAAATATTAAGTAAAATAAGTACTAAGATAATTGTTACCACTGAGGACGGGAGTTTTGGAGTAAAAGGAGTGGTAACAGATGCTTTAAAATACATTTTAAAAAAAGAAAAATTTGATATGATCTATACTTGTGGACCAGAACTTATGATGAAGAGTATTTATAATTTGTCGGTACGTTATTCCATTCCAATTCAAGCTAGCCTAGAAAGATATATGAAATGTGGAATAGGGATTTGTGCAAGTTGTTGTATAAATGACAAACTTGTCTGCAAAGATGGTACTGTATTTAATGAGAATCAATTATCTGAATTGTCAGAATTCGGAAAAGTTTTCAGAGACAAGTCTGGCCGTCCTTCATATTATTAGCTTATTAATTATTAACATTTTAAACTCAATTTTTGTCAGAATTTGTTGTTAAACTAAGCAGAAAAAGTATAAAATGAGGATATTGATAGTTACCTTTTACCATCTTTATCTATATCTTCAAAACCTTTTGTTCTAAACGACCTAATTTTTTTATATATTTTTGATCTTCGCAGAATATATTTGTCAATCTCTACATCTTTAACATTCAAAAACGATTTACCTTTTTTCCCGACTTTTCCAATAACTTCTGGTTCAAGATGTATTTTTTTCAAGTCTTGCATTATGGAATCAGTACATTCCCTTGATGCTATTATTAAATGACAACCATTAAAGGAAGAAGTAGAATGTTGCACAAAATATTCTTTAACAGCATATGAAGACATTTCCTTATGTTTAATAGGAATTTTATCTATAATTATTTCGCTATCAATGTAGTCAGCTACCTTCTTGAGAGCTAGAATACCTTGGGTTAAAATGGGAAATACTGCAGTAATATGAGAAGCCTTATCAAATTTTCCTTCAAAATCAGGACAATATTTGTTTATTAGCTTTCCAAGCTCAAATCTTGGATGACTCAGGTTATTAATGATGTTGTCTTTTTCCTTTTCAAGTTCATTAATAAATATACCATGTTTTTCAAAAACAGATATGTTTTCCTCGTTTATTTTTGTTAACAAAAATAAGCTTAAGGGAATTATAGAACCAAATTTGTCAGTAACTATAACATTCATTTCCTCTTCTATCTCAGTGTATCTGGTAGGAATTTCTCTGTATGTTGTAGCTGTAGCACTGGCTCCAAAAAATAGGTCACCAAGTTTCAAAGCACTATAATCTTCCATATATATATTATTAGATAGAGTAATTGAATCTAAGTTCTGCCTGATTGCATCGAGCATTTCTTCTTTTGGTGCATCATAGATAGGAAAAATTTTAAATTCATCTACACATCCTATTAAATTCAGATTTTCTATGACTCCAGCTACTGTTAATTTACAATGAATGTCAGATTCAGGAGAACATAAAACGTCAGTTACTTGCGTAATATAGTTATTAGCAATGAAATATCCTACTTTATTTCCTCTTCTTGATTCAATAAAGTCTAACAAGGCAAATTGCTTTTTTGATGATGTATTTATTGCACTAATTTTTTTTGTTATACATTTTGATTTAATACTATTTATTAAATTTGATAGAATATTGAGGCGTTTTTCTTGTTTGTCCACGATATCCTTATTCAATTGAAGAATTGCTAGTGATCTTTTGATACCTGTCTCGCTTTGTTGTAGATATGCGTCGGATAGATCATAAATTCTTCTAGTAACTTCCGGATTCTTTTTTTCACTTTTGTAAAACGAATCAAACCAGTCTGGTGTGATTTTCCAATTTGTTCCTTTAATTTTATTTAGAGAAAATTCTAATATGTCTGAATCAATTTCATTTGAAAAGGTAGAAAGCCAATTAAGTGGTTCAAAACCATATTCTTTGTACTTGTAAATATTCTCCCAAAAATCTGTATTCAATATAATCTATGTAATGAATTATAGTAATGATATTAAAATATAGATATTTTTTACTAATTTATTTAATTATTGACTTCATTTATATCTATATTTATGTCAATACGTTATCACAGTAAAATAAGTTTATTCAAAAAGGTATTTGCAATTTTTCTAATATGCTCAAGTAGTTTTTACATTCGTATTATGTTATTCTCTATAATTAGACTTGTAAAGCTATTAGTTTTATATCTGATTATCGATATAATATTAATACTTCGTTTGCAAAAACAGCATTTATCATAAACATATTACTCTCAAAGATTAACCAACCTATTATTTGATATCTTGCTGTTAGCAACTCAAAATGAATATATACAAATTTTGACTACGTTATATTATTGTGATAGAATCTAATTGTAAACACAGTATAGATGATGATAATTTTACATTTTTAAGCAATACCAGTCAAAGTTCTAAACATAACTTTAAAATAGATAATTTGGCCAACAGATTTGAAAAAAAAACTGCAACAGATATTCTTAAATGGTCAATTGAAAAGTTTGGAAATAGGGTTGCATTAGCATCGAGTTTTGGTGCAGAAGATGTTGTTATTATAGATATGATGGTCAAAATAGATAAAAGTAAAACGAAAATCCTGACATTAGATACAGGTAGGTTAAACCAAGAAACCTATGATGTTATGGATGAAATACGTAAAAAGTATAGTATTTCTATAGAATCGTATTTCCCAGATTCACAACAAGTCGAACAAATGGTACGTACAAAAGGCTTTAATCTAATGTATGAAAGTATAGAGAATAGAAAATTATGTTGTGAAATAAGAAAGGTAAATCCACTTAATAGATCTCTTGCATCTCTTGATGGATGGATAACAGGTCTAAGAAGGGAACAGGCTCTTAGCCGTTTAAATATTAAAAAAATTGAGATTGACCCAAATCATAATAATATATTAAAGATTAATCCTATTGCTGATTGGAGTGAAGATATGGTTTGGGAATACATAAAGGAAAATGAGGTTCCATATAATAAATTACATGATATGGGATTCCCAAGTATTGGATGTGAACCATGTACCAGAGCTATAAGCAAAGGAGAAAATCGTAGATCTGGCAGGTGGTGGTGGGAGGAGTCTTCACAAAAAGAGTGTGGACTCCACATTGACATTAGTAACAAAAAATGAATCTTTAGGATCACAATAAGTAAGATTCCATATATGCGAGGTAATAGAAATATATCTAGAGTTAATAATACAGTTAATGGTCTAAAAGATAAAAAATTGGAGAATATATCTATTCAAAATAATATCATAAAAAAAATTCCCGAGCCACATGGTGGTAGACTTGTAAACAGAATTTTTGAATCAAAAAATAACAATACCCATGATATGTTTTCCATTGAGCTTGATGATAACCTTAGAAATGATGTTGAAAATATTGGAGATGGTATTTTTAGTCCGTTAGAAGGTTTTATTGGACAATCTGATTTTGAAAGTGTTTTGAAATGTGGAAGATTAAGAAATGGATTGCCATGGACGATTCCTATAGTCTTGGATGTGGAAAAATCAGTGGCCAAAAAAATACAAGATTACCGTGAAATATCCCTAAAGAATAAAGGTGAACATTTTGCCACTCTATATTTTGATGAGTTTTATTCCTTTGATAAATTAGAGATGGTAAGGGCATTATATCTAACAGACGATGAACAACATCCAGGCGTATCTAAGACCTTTAAAATGAAAGATTACTTAGTTTCAGGAAGAATTAGTGTTTCTAAAAAGATAAATAACTTCAAATTACGAAATTATAGATTAGAACCCATAAAGACTAGAGAAGAGATTAAAAGAAGAGGATGGAAAACTATGGTCGGTTTTCAAACCAGGAATATTCCCCATATCGCACATGAAATGCTTCAAAAAGCTGCTTTAAATATCTATGATGGATTATTTCTCAATCCTTTGATCGGAAAAAAGAAAACAGGTGATTTTAAAGACGAAGTTATACTTGAATCATATAAAAGGTTAATAAAAAATTATTATCCACAAGAAAGAGTTATGTTTGTTACTCTTCATACTGAAATGAGGTATGCGGGTCCCAAAGAAGCGATTCATCATGCCATTATGAGAAAAAACTTTGGCTGTTCCCATTTTATAGTAGGAAGAGATCATGCAGGGGTAGGTAATTATTATCGTCCTTTTGCAGCTCATGAAATCTTCGGAGAATATGCTGATATTGGAATTGAACCAATATTTTTTCCATCATTCTATTATTGTAAAAAATGTTTAGGATATGCTAATGACAGAAATTGTCCTCATGGTTCGGAATTCAAAGAAGAATTATCTGGAACCAGAATGAGAAAGATGGTCGCATCTGGAGAAATGCCAGGAAGACATTTAATGAGGCCAGAAATTGCCGATGTAATTATAAATTTTCAAGACCCATTTGTATCATGATATGACTATTATCGTCATCGTTTTAATTATCTAAATCTGATAATTCATTTTAGTTTTTACTTAAGGGTTTGAGAAGGATTCTTAACATTAACTAAATAATTTTATTGTTTTCATGTTTTTAATTCGTGATTTACGTTCATATTACTCTAAAATAATTATATCAAATGCAATCAATGTATGCAAATTCTATATTATCTCTGTTGAAATTTTCTTTTATTGGTGCCTTCATATTCATAATATTTTTTTTAAATACTTGTGTATCTGCTCAAAATGAATCAGAATCAATAGAAGAAAACTTTGATGTAACAAAATCAAAAAGTCACGAAAGCTTTGTAGTTCCCTTTAGCGCATCGAACACAGACCGTAAAAATCCAGTGATCTACACCTATGAAATTCCCAAAGATGTTAGTTGGATTCTTGGTATTGAGAATAATATGACCTATAACAATTCTTCCGAATCAAAAACGATTATTAAACTGATGGAAAATCAGCCTAGCGAAAAATTTATTGAATTAGCAATGTTTGAACAGAATGAAAAGTTTTGGATTGCTGTGAATACTAATGAATCTGGATACATAAGAGTTCACGAACAAGATACCGATGGATGGTCTCGTGATGAACCTATTATGGTAGCACATGCCAATAATCAGGGTTTAACAGTTACTAATGGTAAAAGAATCGTCATTGACAGGTTATCATTAGATGGTTTTAGCTTAGGTTCTATTGCTATATATGGAAAAGACGATACCGATTCGCCGATAAACACTTTGAATGGATATCTTTCCTTTGATCTTACATATGGTAATCCAAGAGATTCTCCATTATATTTTCTACCTATCATTATGTTAGTTCTAGTAGGAGGGATAGTATTCTATCTTCTCAAAATTAAGAAAAGAGATCGTGATGATGGGTAAAACTATTTTAAATTTTGTTTTGATTTGTATAAAAATTGCATATATCTTTTAAACTACATATATGACATTTCGGCGTTATCGGAAGACAAATATTTTGTCCATAAATTACAAAAATATTATTAAATATTAACCAAGATTCCTTATTTACTATTTTTATTAATTCTTCTTCTGTTTTTTTTGCATTACGAGTATTAACAATACCAATTCTGTTGGAAATTCTATGAACATGAATGTCAACCGGTATTGCAGGTTTATTAAAAGCATATACCAAAACACAGTTTGCAGTTTTTCTTCCTACACCAGGTAATTCTAACAGATCTTCAATTTCATTTGGGACAAATCCATGAAATTTTTCCATAATGATCTTGGATACTTGCTTAATTCTTTCCGCTTTAATATTGTAAAAACCTATGCTATGAATAATTGATTTTATATCATTCAAATCAGCATTGGATAATTCTAATGCATTCTTGTATTTCTGAAAAAGCTTGCGTACAATTTTTGATGTAGTCTCATCCCTAGAACGTGCAGATAAAATTGTTCCAATTAATATCTTGAATGGATCGTTATCTTCTTCCATTTGAAGTTCTTTTAAGGCTGTAAATCGTGATAGGTTTTCAGACTGATTCAATGTTCTCTCCATATTATTGAGGATATATTCAACTTTTTTCAATTCTGGATTGTTATTATTATTCTGAATTTGTATCCTTAATTTTTTCTTCAATGTTTATTATTTTGAGATAGGTTAGGTATAATAAAAAAATTATCTACATGTGTATGTATTTTATGATTTGATGAATTATACCTTGGAAATGTTGAATTATACTACTGACAAAAAATGAAGGAGAACACGAAGCTTTTATAAATTCCAATTTCATAGGTTATTTTCTTATTGATCTAGGATGACCTCTGGATCTAAATCATTTAACAATCCTCATAGGGAATTATGACTTTGAAATTGCTAGATTATATTTAGAATTATACTAATTGTTGAAATTACATAGCAGTAATTTCGGCTTTTTATCTAATTATATAAAATAAGCTACGAAATAATTAGAGTAAATTTATTATAGCATTGAACATAAGTATTTGTTCTATTCTTAACAATTAACTGTACTTCAACTCTAATTCATAATTACAAATGTTTTGATTATTGTTGATTGTAAAAGAAACATGTGTAGTATTAACGAAGATCGACATAAGAAGATAAATAAGATTAAATTTTATGTGCGAATTGCTGATTTTTTTAATAGAAGTTGAAGACTAAAATATATAATATTTCATTGAAGATAAACATAAAGCATCAAAACCCATTTATGAAACACATTTAAATAACATAAGGATATTAGATAAAAAATTTTTATGTGAAACAAATATTTGAAATTTTTGAACCTAAATTTGATTCATTTACGATGTTAATGGGAGAAATTCCAAAAAGAGTTTAAGGTCTGTTTATCTCTTCATCTTTTTTATATTTCAGTTTATTTTTCAGTTGTGTTTAATCTTGCTATTAGTATAATTTGTTACTAAATAACTCTGCTTACTCTTATATTCTTTCATTTATGATTTCTTATTTTATTGATTGTTTCACTTCTGTGGATATATTTATTAGTCTTTTATTTATATCATAAATCTAGATTATATCATGTCTTGGGTTAGTTAGAGAGTAATTCTATGATTTTACCATAGCGTTCTATTTTGTTTTGAATTTTTAACGTATTTATTGGACAGCCAATATTGAAAACCATTTGAACCACTATTGTTATTACTAGGATATTATTGCTTTTTTCACATTGAAAATTTCCATCGAACTCTAACTCTCAAACTTATTTAAATTCTTGTTTAAGTAATTCAAGAATAAGAAATTATTTATTTTACATTCACTTGAATTAAGCTTGTAATATTTATTTATTATTTTAAATAATAAAAGTTTTTTTAATAACTCAATTTTAATTAAAAAGATATTATTGAAAATCATTTATTTCTTCTACTTATTAAAAAAAATAGATAAATTATATTTAATAATAATGTCAGCGAGAATGTTCTTTTACTGAACGGGATTTTCCTAAATTTATCCCTTCTTCTGGTACCTCTGGTATATCCATGCCTGTTCTCTGCTCGGCCAAAAAACTAGCCTCATCTAAAATTTTACCAACGTCTTCTCCATAATTATTAAAATCGAAGGAATTATTTCCAATCCCACTGGCATTAGTTAAAATGTCGTTAAATGTTGAGTTTATTTCATTCAATTCCCCGTCGGCTTCTGGTAAAACGTCATTTATTTTACCTTTTATGTGAGATAGAGCACCCATTGCTGGGCCTAAAGCAGCCATTGAATCACCTATGTCTATTGTAGATTCTAATCTCATGTGTACTTGATCTAGAGCTAGTTTTATTTGTGACATTGTTCTAGCAGTCTTTCTAACTTGGGCAAGTTCAGTCGAAATCATTTTTCCCTGTTGTGAATCATGCTTTTGTAAAGATGAAACTACCTGCTCAAAATACATTTTTTCACGTGCTTTTAGTTTTTCTAACATCAAATCTAGTTTTTTGTTCTGTGTTTGTATTTTATTTTTAGCTAATTCCATTTTAGGTTTAAGAGGTCGCTGAGATCTAAAAGTCTCTCTCAATATATCTGTAGAATTTCGTTTTTTTTCTTTAATCCAATTATTGCTAAAATGGTTATCCATGAATACTGATACTATTCTTATTCAGACCTTAAACTACAATGTCATCATTGAATAACTAACTAGTAATTTTTTATAAACATTCCCAATATAACAATTACAGTTATAATATGTATATCTTGTATTTATTTTACTCTTGATTACCTAATTTTAGGATATACTATATATTTGAAATTACAAAAAAATTGAATTCTTAAAAGTTAAAACGTATAGGTATTTTTTGATTTAATTGATAAATTGAGTTGAGATGAAATTTTTATAAATTCAAATTAGCATCTGATTCAGTCAAATTTTAGAGTAGTTACCTACTTAACAAGATACAGAAAAAGAAAATCAATCCATGTTGAAGAATACAAAAGGAAACTTTATCGTTAGAATGAAATGATTATATAATGAATTTTACTATTTATTTCGTTTTTTAAATGAATGTCTTACAATGGTGTGATATTGAAGAATGTATCTTTATCGCAGAAACCGATGAGGTATATAAAAAATATGCAGGTTTGAAACATTCAAATGAATTAATACTTTCTCTCGCAAATTTAAGATTGTTAAACTCAAAACTATTCTTGAAAAACTATGTAAAACCACATGACTTGTTTCTTTCAGTCGTAGAAAATTTTGTAGATTCTTCTACTAAAGACTTGGAGCTTAAGTTACATGATGTTAGAACAAAGAAAATTGTGTCTAAGTATAAATTCAATAATAAGAATATCAATTGGACTACATGGAGGCAATTTAACAATAATGAAAAGAATTCTAACAAAAGGAAGCAAGTTTTTGATGAGTTTATAGAAAAAACAAAATATATCTCTCCTATTATTTATAATCGCTTTGAAAAGGTAAGATCACTTTATTCAACTATTCAACAAAGTAGCAGAAGTAATATTTCTATTGGCTCCAATAACTTAGATCCGTTATCAGGTTATTTAATGAATGAAAAAATAACATATACAAAATTTATAAATTTTGTTAAATATATGGGTAACAATTCAAGTAAATCTTTCAAAAAATCTCTTCAGAAGATATCGACTGAAATATTAAAAAGGAATAATGAATATTACGATGATTTTTATTTCTTTCGGAATATAATCTATAAAGATTTTAACAAGGCTTTCAGAAAAGTCAATGCATTAAATGAAGTAAAAAAAATTTTAAAAATTTTAAATTTTGATCTAAATAGAATTAATTTCGATACAAAAAATAGACAAAACAAATATCCATCTCCAATATGTTTCTTTGTTAAAATACCTTATGATATTCGTATTTTGTATAAATCTGAAAGCCCTTATTTCGATCTTCAAGGATGCTTTCATGAATCAGGACATGCAATGCATGCAAGCTCTATCAGCCCAAAAATAGAATACTGGAAAAAATATCATATTTCTATGGGGGTGGCTGAAATTTTTTCAATATTGTTAGAACGTTTAACAAAAAAAAGGATTTTTCTCAAATCTTCTCTGGGAATAACTGATGATAACTTGTTGAACAAATTAGAATCAAGAAATAACTTTATAGAATTATTTTTCGTCACTTTTTACTCTGCTAATTCGCTCATGAAATCAAGTTTTTGGAAAGATCATCTAAGTATTGAAGATTCTAATCTGTTGTATTCTAAACTAATCAAAGATTTTACAGGTATTTCAATTCCAGGAGCTTATTGGATGCTACATCATATACTTCCTGAAGCTATAATGTATGTTCCAAGCTATCTGTTTGCAGCGGTTAGAGCTAAAGAATTGGATATTCATTTACAAAATATATTTGGTGACACATGGTGGAAGAGTAAAGAATCGGGAAAGTATCTACGGCAAATAATGTCGCCAGGTGCAGAAATTGATCTTTCGGTATTTTCAAAGCTCAATAGTGATTTATACCTAAAAGAAATCATATCTGTTTAATTTTTATGAATTAATCAATGTTCTTAAATGACGATTAATTTAGTTTAACTAAATTTACATTATACGAGAAAAGGTTAATTCTAATTTATGTATAATAATATATGTGTCATATATATGGATAACTAATTATGCTTTTGTTTATTGCTCTCATCAATTTCCTTAGCAAGGATAATATGTATTTTATTATTGCTGTTTATGAGTTGGTTGATTTGTTTCATGTGATTATATAGATTAAAATGTAATCGCGAAAGAATTTAATTATCTCTTATCAATTAGAAACATGACGAATCACGGATACGGTAAATCTTAGTTAATATGAAATTTTTTTAAACTTTAAAATTTGTAAGATATATTAGTTAATATTTTAGATGAAATTATATTTAAATATCAATATTATCTATCAATATTATCTATAAAAACTACACAAAGATTAGTATTTATTAACGTTTTTCAGAGTATTATTCTATTATTTTTACAAGAGCCTATGATTTTCTCTATTAGAGCATATAAGAACTCATAGTTATAATACAAGAAGATTACTGAACTGTGTGTTATGATAATGAGATATATTCTTTTGACGTCGTAATTAGTTCAACGTGACTATGATCTTTCTAAAACTATTTTAATACAGATCACTAAAATATCCAAAATTATAAATTGAAATAGCTATCATTTTAATTTAGAATGAAAAGAGAATTTATTGCCTCTAGAATTGAGGCCACACAAGACGGTAGTCCTTATGTTTATGTAACGTTCTCAGATCCTCACGACTACAAACCAGGAAGTGATAAAAGAATGAATCCTTTTGGTCCTAATGTTATGGCATTTACTTCCCCTGAAGATTTAATGAAAAATTTACCAAAGGCAATGGGTGATATATCAAAGATGATTTCTGGAGGTATGGGTGGAGGAGCAGGAGGAATGACAGGAGATAGTCCTACATTTAAAATAACCATGAAAGATTATGAGGATATAAATATAAAAGTCGGAGATAAGGTTACTATAGAGATAAAGAAATCTGATTCAGGAAGTATCTATACATAATTAGTCATCCTCATTGATTTTTATCCCATGTATTTTGTAATGGACTTATTATGGTGATAATTTTCGAATTAGTAGATAATTATAGTAATACAATAACAAACTAATAGATTTTCAAAAGGGTAAAATTTTTTCATAAACTTGATAAATAACAGTATGTTTTTAAGGTTATATTGGTTAATATAGATACTACTGCATCACTTGAAAGTTTTAGAAAATTTATTATTGTGAGTACTTGTAAATCTTTCATTCCTGAAAGTTATTTTCGTGATTATGAAGTCTTTCCTGAACGAGAAGAAGGCCCAGGCGCTATATATATAGAAGCTGTTGATAAGGTAACTTTGAAACGAATTAGAGAAATGACTTTTGTAAATGCAAAAGATATTTTAGGAATTATATATTCTTCCAAGAGTGGGAACACTCAATTAAAATGGAGACAAATTAGGAAAAAATCAGGAAAAGTTAATGGAACTGCATCACCTAATGCATTAGTTAATCTTGTTGAATCAGGAGTATTAACTCAAGAATGGGTGAATAATTATCTTGCATCGGCGCAAAACCTAAATAAATCAACTAATCAGGCAAGTGAATCAGCTGGATCGAATTCAAGTCCAGCTGTTTGAGTTAAAAAATCAATACAGCTAAATATGTAGATATGAAAAGTAAAGAAGTAGCAAGTTCTTCTGGAAAATCTATGTTTATCGTTCCAGAAGACTCTGACGATCTTTTTGCTTTAAGAAGGATCATAAAAATAGGTAATATAGTAGTTTCTGATACCTCTCGAGTAATAAAATTTGAAAATGAATATTCTAGACCAGATAGAGAACGAGTTAAAATACGTGTATCAGTTAAAGTGGAGAAAATAGGCTTAGATGAATCCATAGATAGATTGAGACTAGCTGGGACAATAATTGAATCAAATAATAGTCTTGTACCAAAAGGTACTTACCATTCAATTATAGTTCAAATTGGAAATAACATTGTTGTTGATAAAGGTAAAAAATGGGAAGATTTAGATTTAAAACTTTTGAAATCTAATATTGCGGGAACTTTTATTATTGTAGCCATTGATACAAAAGAAGCTGGAATTGCGAAAATAACTGGAACTCATCTAGAAATTATTCCAAATATTTACTCAGGACAAAGTGGAAAATACTACACCCATGGAGCCAAGAATGATCCTAATATAGAAGGCTTCTTTGAAGAAGTATACCTTGCATTACATAATATATTAAATGAAGATGGCAACTATAAAATAATAATATTTGGACCAGGAGAAACAAAAAGGAGATTGTACAATTTTATCATTGATAAACGATCTCTCTATAAAGATATATCAACTGTTATTGACGGGATTGATGTAGCCGGCGAAGATGGGGTAATGGTGTTTCTCCGATCATCGTCAATCAAAGAAGTTATGAGCTCTAGTAAAATATCCTTCGTATCTGTAATATTGGAAAATATTATGTTACAGGTGAGTAGAGGTGAAGAAAAATATGTTATGGGATTCAGAGAAGTAGGTGAAGCAATAAAATTGAAATCTGTAGAGTCTCTTGTTTTTTCTAATTCTATATTTAAAGATTTAAAGGAAGAACAAATAATAAACATGTTAAATACAGCAGAAACATATGGAGCTAATGTATACGCTGTTGACTCTTCAACAGATATGGGATTAAGAGTATCTGCGTTAGGAGGGATTGTTGCATTGCTTCGCTACCAAATTCGTTAGATGGTTTTTTATAGTTTCCCTATAAATTATTCGGTAATAAAGTATTACTCTATAAAATATTGATTGATTTTCAAGCATTTCTGAGACTGACTATGACAGTAACGTTATCTCTGCCACCATTATTATTAGCTATTTCTACTAGAGTTGTGCATATTTCATCACATTTTTTTTTATAACTATTTTTGAATATATCTAATATTTCGTTTTCGTTCATCATATCTGTAAGACCATCAGAACATAATAGTAAATACTCTCCTTTTTGCCATTTACACTTTGTTAAATATGGATTAATTTGTTCGCTTATCCCAAGTGCTTGAGCTAAAATATGTCTCAAAGGATGTTTGTCAGCATATACTTTTGAAATTTTTCCTTCTCGGTATTGATTTTCTGCTAATGTATGATCTATGGTCATCTTTGATATTTTTTCTTTTTGGATATCAATAATATATAATCTGCTATCTCCAATATTTGCAATATGTAAATTATTTGTTTCAGATATTACACAAAGAACTATTGTTGTTCCCATATTATACAATGAAGGCTTATGTGATCCTTCTATTCTTATTTTAGAATTTGCAAGATTTAATGCTCGCACTAAATCTCTATCTATTTCTATTTTTTTTAAAATATTATTTTCTATTTGGCTAGTTAAGTAATGAGAAACTATATCTACTGCTAATTTACTTGCTATTTCGCCTCCATTATGACCTCCCATTCCATCTGCAATCATTAAAATTTTAGATTCTTTATTGATATATACAGAATCTTCGTTATTTGCTCTGACTTTTCCAACATGCGTGTGAAAAGACACATCTATGTTATTTGGAAGCACTATAAATTATAATATTAGACATTTTAATTTAAATTTAACCTAACTAATTAATAAAAATTTTTATTTAGAATTGTAGATAGTAGTTATATTAAAACTATTTTAATTTTAGCTTTTAATTGAATCTATCATCCATTTCAAATATGATTTAGAGACATCGTTCATCTTAACTTCAATGATTTCTGGAACATCATAGGGGTGGATTCTTGCAACTTCTAATTTTAGTTTTGTAGCCAATGATTTGGTTGTTTTCAATAGGACCATGATCTCCTCATGATCTTCTAGCTTGTTACTCCAAGAATAAAATGACCTTATCGGCACTAAACTAATACATGCGCATAATTTTTTTTCTATAATTAGATCATTAACATTCTGAATTATTGATTCCTTATTTGGGAATGTAGATATGATTATGACCGCTGACTGGTTTCTCCCACGTCTCATTGGTACTTAATCTATAACAGAGTATTATAAGATTTTAGATCATTTTTTTGATACTATCTTCTTATTATGTGTATGTTAAAAGGATTTTGCAAATTTTATCAAACAATACTATAGAAATTTAATAGTTTGGTTTCATCATTGAGATACAAACAATTTATCGTTATTAATTCTATCTATAGAATTTAGCGCTAAACCCAGAATACCAAGTTTATACAATACCTGTTAAATGGCAAGTATGATTTAATAAATAAATGTAATGTATTTGGATCTTAGATTTTCTTCCATGGGAAATTTCCTATATTAAAATTCTATGTTAAATAATCATGAGTTTATTAAGATAATATTGTGTAATTTTAAAGCTTAAATGATATTGATGAATATTGTGAATTCTTCACGATTCAAATTTAGTTACTGTATGCATATATTTTTGTATTGAAATTACAGAATTTATGATGTTCTTATTAACAATAATTACGTTTCTTCGAAATAATCAATATTACTGTCAATTAAAAAATTAATGATACAAAACTACAAATTAATACATTATGTTTCGTTTTGAATAAATATACATTTATTACATACAAACCTTTTTTTATGAATTATATCTGTTTTGTTATTTTAATCTTACATTAATTATTATATATTTTAATTAACTTCTATTTAGGACAAATGTCATCAAGTGGTCTGGGATTTAATATAATGAAATTGATATAATTTATTTTCAATGAAAAATGAAGGATTAATAAATGAACTTGTAAATTACTAATTTTTTTATGTATTTGAATAGTGATAAAATTATTCTCTATTATCTTCATATATATAAAATTATAAATTAATTAAATGCAATAACCATTGATGAACTAGACTATTCGGACAACAGTCATTCAGACTTGAACAAAGAGATATGATATTACAGTAGATCGAAAAAAGGTCCACAATTATGAATGATAAAAAAGATTGTTTGAATTATTCTTAGTCAATTAGAATTTTGAAACAAAGACCAATGGAGAATAGAGTAGGAAATAATCGCTAAGTGGAACAATGTAAAGTAATAAATCCAGTTTCAGTTTTAATAACAGTAAACGCTATACACTACTATAATCTAATTAATAGGTTACTTAAATTTAACTTTTCTTAATTTCTGAAATACGAGTTAAATATTTTATAATTATTTTATATTAGTTTTTTCACTAAATGCACCTTGTATCTATCTTGTCATATAAAATAATATTAAGAAAAAATGTTCATTTCATACGGACTATAGAATAAAATACTCATTTGTAATATTATAAGATTTTTATGAGATTCATTTCTGAGATTACCTAGAAGAACGTATTTAGTGAATTGATAGAATTGTACTGAAAAATTAAAGATGTAATAATAATTTTATAAAAAATATAATTTTGTTATTTCTTCAAGTCCTATAAAAATTAAAGTCAGTAATATTTGACCATTTATCAAAATATATCAAAGTAAATAGAATACAATAAAATTTCTTTATGATATTAATGACCAATGACTAATCTCAAGAATACTTCATATATAGAATTATTATTAAAAACATTTTTTCAATCCTATGCATAAAATAAATGGTGATTAAACAATACTATTAATATTATTTAATATCACTATTCGTATTAAATGACATCAGGATTCTTATTTTTTTTATTTAAAAGAATCATTAATGTGTTTATAGTCTTGTTTTCAATTCTTGTTTTAACTATCTCTCTTTTAGGTCCAACAATGGATAATGTAATTAAAGATTCTGTGAAATACAGTGTAATAGATAGTTTAAGTAATCAAAAAATTGAGTTTAAAGATATTACAGAACGTCAAGTATATATTGATCAACAAATTAATTTACAGATTAAAAATTTAGGGTTAGAAGAACCATGGTATTCTCCAAATAGATTTTTTAATACCTTATTCAAAGTGATGGTGTTAGATCTCGGAAAATCGAATTTCTTCGTGAGTGATTCAGGATCATCAGCTGTAAAGGATATAATAATTGAAAAAATTCCTAAAACTTTGTTACTGTTTACAACGTCAACTATAGTCATTGCCATATTGGGTGTTTATTTGGGTGTTTTTTTGGCTAACCGTGCTGAATCAAATTTGGATAGGACGAATTCAATCTTTGCTATTTTCAGCAATAGCATTCCAGTCTGGTGGTTTGGAATGATAATGATATTTATTTTCGCATTCTCGCTCAATATATTACCGGCCCGTTCAACACCACTAACTTCTCCAGATGATCCCTACTATATCTTTGATTTGCTATATCATATGATCCTTCCATTTGTAACAATGGTAATTCTTGGTTTCGGATCTGTTGCATATATTGTAAGACATATAGTTTCTGGAATATTACAAGAAGACTTTATTAAAGCAAAATTCGCAATGGGTATTCCAAAAAAGAAAATACTTTATTCACATGCTCTCAAAAATGCAGCCCCTCCGATAGTTACGATGATAGCTCTAGGTCTAGCTGGATCTTTTGGAGGTGCTTTTACTGTTGAAGTAGTCTTCGATTGGCCAGGGATGGGAAAATTATATTTTGATGCTATTGGATTGATGGATGTTCCTATTATTATCGGCCTTACCTATATCTCTACATTGATATTTCTTGTAACAGTTTTTTTTATAGATATAATTTATGCATATTTGGATCCTAGGGTGAAATTAAATGAGTAGTAAAAAAGGTTATAACAATAACAATAACAATAACAATAACAATAACAATAACAATAACAATAACAATAACAATAACAATAATAACAAACGTAATAGCTCTAATAATGGAACTAAGAATAATGATAATTCCGATCCTAATATCAAAAATAAAGAATTTACTATTTTTAAAAAGAATTTAATAATAAATAATAACACGGAGAATAAAAATATTCAAAATGTAAGTAACAATTTTACTTTTATATCCGAATTTATTCGAAACAAAAATGGAATTGCAGGAGTAGTTATTCTTTTATTTTTGGTATCTATGAGTCTATATGCTTTTTTTGGTATACCATTCGAATCTTTTAAGGAATGGAACAATCCAAATTACTGGATTGATAATCCTAGACTTGCATCACCTGTGTGGAGTGACTTTTTTGGATTACTAGGAAGAAGTATACCTGAACATATGATACTTTCTTCTGATAGTAATGGTAAAGATACAAATAATATCAAAAATAAGGTAACAATATCTACCACAAATGAAAATGGTATTAAAGTTGTTACTCATTCATATCTTATAAGTTATAATTCTGATATTCCACCAAACGATTTCATGGTAACATATTCACTACATAAAAATGAAATCCCTCCTGCCATTGAAATAGAATTAATAAGACCAGACAAAAATAAATTTAATATTTATTTTGATTCCATTACTCCATCTATCTCTGGTTCAAATCAAAGCATAACATTTGGAAGAATATTTTCTACAGATAATTTAATCCATCAAAAGCTACTTGATTATTTGAAATTTTACGATTATAAACAAGATAATTCGAAACCTGAAGTAATGTTATTTTCAAATTCGGAGAAACGATCAATCATGAAAGGAAATTATACTTTCAATGTTAAATTTTATCTCTTTAATAATGAAGACAAAATTCTGAACTCTAAATTTATTCTTGGTGGAGAAAAATTTGGATTGATGGGCACCGATGAATTACGTAGAAATTTAACGGTTGGATTGGTGTGGGGGGCACCTGTAGCTTTATTTATCGGGCTATCTGTTTCCACAATTTCCATTGTAATAGGGTTGATATACGGTGTTATTGCAGGATATAAAGGAAAACGAACAGATGAAGGTTTAATGAGAATTAATGATATTTTTTATTCTTTACCAACTCTTCCACTTTTGATAATTTTATCTTTATTTATTGGGAGAAGCATATTTCTAATTGTTTTATTTTTAATCTTTTTCGGTTGGATGGGTACTGCTAAGATTTCACGAAGTCTAGCATTACAAATAAAGAATTTTCAATATGTAGAAGCAGCAAAGCTTATTGGACAACCTGATATTAAAATAATCTTTAAACATATTATACCTCAACTACTTCCTTTAACTTTTGCAAGCATTGCTATCTCAGTTCCAGGAGCAATTTTAGCGGAGGCCTCTCTTAGTTTCATTGGGCTAGGGGATCCCTCTATTCCAACATGGGGTCAAATTCTTCATGAAGCTCATACTGCCGCAGCCGCTTCGAGAGGTTTATGGTGGTGGTTAATACCTCCTGGCGCGTTAATCGCATTAACCGGACTAGCTTTTGTTCTTATTGGAAATACGATAGACTCTATCTTGAATCCAAAGATGAAAAAAGTGTAGTTTCGGTGGACATATTTCTCATCCTTTTTTAATTTCATTATACAATTCTCAATATAATTTCATAAAAAAAAATTTATGTGTGAAAATCTAATAATAATGAATGAATATATTTAGTGGAAAGATTAAATATTATTTATTAATGTCAAATTCTTGTAACTATTTGCAGAAGTATGTTATATTGTTTATTGTGTTCTTTATAATTGCTGGATTAAATTTATTTGATTATCATAAGGATGTATTTACACAGGTAAATGCTTCTTTTTCTCCTACAACCAACAATAGTCAACAAACACAAGAATCTCTAGAATCGACAAATAGAGATGCGATATTGTCTTATGAGCAAGGAAATAAATTTTTGAATGCAAAAGATTATGATCAAGCTATAACATCATATAAAAATGCAATTACATTGGATCCGAATTGGGCTGCGCCGCTAATTAAACAAGGTAATTCCTATTTTGAATTAGCCAATTATACTAAAGCTATAGAATCATACGATAAAGCATTTATTATATTAGGAAATTTACATGAAAAAGTAAAAACTGTTGATAAAATTAATGGACCTAAACCTTATTGGCTTGATCTTTGGTTTGACAAAGGAGAAGCACTTACCAACTTGAAAAAATTTGACGATGCAATAGCTTTATACGATAAATTAATTTCCCTCGATCCAAATTGGGCTAATCCTTGGAATAGTAAAGGATGGGCACTGCAAAAACAAGGTAAAAATGATGAGGCCATCACTGCATTTGATAAAGCAACCAAATTAAATCCAAATTGGGCTAAACCATGGAATAGTAAAGGATGGGCACTATATAAAACAGGAAAATTTGACGAAGCGTTATCTTCTTTTGATAAAGCCATATCTCTAGAACCAAAATGGGATAAACCTTGGTTTAATAAAGGAAAAATATTTTATGATTTAGATAAATATACAGATGCTAAACAATTTATGGAACATGCATTATCTTTGAATGCAGATCCTAAAACCTCAGCTTTATTGGAAAACATTAATGCAAAAATAGAGTCAACAACAACAGTTCAGTAGTTTTTGCTAGTTTATTTATTGTAGATAATAAAACTCAAAAACTATTAAAAAAATTTTCTGAGCGTTGAAATATTTTCAGGAGAAAGTTTAATTGTATATGCTGATGCGTCCTCGGTATAAACCTTAGACAAGGCATCCAAAAATCTCGCTTTGTCCATTCCTCTATCAAAAGTACCACCAGATTCCTTAATACAAAGAGGAAATTTTTGCATTTTCAATCCTTTTTTATTTAAATAATGAATAAATTCTGTATATCTATCAGTATCATAAGAATTAACGCCTTTTTCATTGCATAACATTATCCAAACATCTATTGTATTCTGATAAAAGGCTTTATCACGTAAATCTTCAAGAGTCATCATATAATTATCAAAATAAATGTTTTCACATATATTTTTATTTAGTCAGAAAAGTAAATATTATTCGCGATTAACTTTCATATATACAAGACATCAATTGGCTACATTTTTAATTTATTCAATTATCAAACTAATATTGTTTCCATTGCGATCAAACGCACCTATTGTTTCATATTCGTATGGATAGCTAATTATTATAGAAACTACACCGAAAAAATTGTTCAAGTCTTGTAATGATGGTCTATTTGAACCACCTGGATGGGAATGGGCAGTACCTATATAAGAAAGGTCCATGGGCAACTCGTTTGTTGGGAAACCAGAGTAATAAGGCCCACTTGAAGCAAAAGGAGGAACTACTAATCCGTCAATACGTATTTCACCACTCTTCTTGCTTTTACCTTGAAGAATAAGTATTCCTTCGTGAGGGTGCCATGTCTTTGAATATGTAATAATTCCATCTGCAGATTGTTTTGTAAGAATTACCTGTCGGTTATATTCAACTCGATTTTTTATGCTTTTATCTTTGGCAGTGACTCCAGACACATCCTTTTTATTTTTTAAGAAATTAAAAAACAATTACGAAATATGATAGTAAAATGATATTTATTAATATCTACAAATTCTTCAGTATTAGACATATTTTTTAATCGCTTTGTTTAACAATTAATGACATAATGACTAAAAATTGTACTATGATTTTGTCTGAATTAGGACCATTTGTATTTGATAACGAAAATAAGTTAATTTATTCAAAAAAATACAATAATATTATTTCTTCTAATATTTTAATTTCAAATGGTGATTACTCTGAACTTCTTGATATCTCTGATAAATTACGTAGTTATGATTCCGTCTTTAGTAATGATATAGGTTTGATATCTTATCTTCGAAATACCGGAATTAATGTTTATGTAATGCCTTCGGAAAAAATTAGAGAGATTTCAAAACATAAATTAAATTACCTTATACAGGCTGGTTTTGCTGAAAATGAACGTGATGCATATCTACAACTAAGACAATTTGCTCTCGATTTTTCTTCAAGCAAAGTGCGACGAATTTCAGAAAAACTTGATCTTCATATCAATCAATCAATTAATGCTCTTGATGAACTAGATAAAATCATAAATGTGATAGGAGCAAGACTTCGTGAATGGTATGGATTACATTTTCCTGAACTTGATTATTTGATACAGAATATCTTTACCTATGCTGAGATCGTTAGATTAGCTGGAAACCGAACGAATATTGATTTAACTATGCTGGAGAATATTGGAATAGAAAGTAAGAGAGCAGAAATGATACTTGTGGCTGTTGAAAGAAGTAAAGGTGGAGATATATTAGAAGAAAATTTGTCTATAATTAAAAAACTTGCAAATGAAGTTATAATGCAAACTGAATTAAGAAGAATTCTTGCCTATCAAATTGAGGAAATGATGGAAAAAATTGCTCCAAACATTAAAGATATATTAACCGCCACTGTTGGCGCAAGATTAATGGCTAAAGCTGGTAGTCTCCAAAAACTTTCTGTCATGCCATCTAGTACTATTCAAATTATAGGTGCTGAAAAAGCACTCTTTAGATCCTTAAAAACAGGAGCTCCTCCCCCAAAACATGGAATTTTGTTTCAACATCCTATATTACATTCTGCACCTAAATGGCAAAGAGGAAAAATGGCTAGAGCAATAGCTTCAAAGGTAGCTATTGCAGTAAGAATAGATCTATTTAGGAATGGCGAAAAGGAGGCACATATTTCTGAACAACTGAATAAACGAATAGCTGAGATACAAGAAAAATATAAAGAACCCAGACTTAGTGGACAAAAGCAATATAGAAACGAGATGATAAATTATAATAAAAATCCAAAAAGAAGATTCAATAAATTCAATAAAAAACATGCGAAGAAGAACAAATTTTCTAAAAGATATTAATTCAAAAATTATTTATTTTCCTTGGTAAAAGCCGATGTGTTATATTTAAATAACAATTAACGATTCATCATTTAAGTATCTAGATGAAAAATACCAGCACTGAAGAAGAACTAAGATCATTAACGGCATCATCAGATCCGTCCTACTCAGGTACTGTAAGTGAATTTAATAATGACTTTGATGGGTACAGATGGGTTATTTTTAATGGCCAAAAACATTTAGCCACTTTGAATTTAATTAAGGGAAATACCGTGTATAATGAAAAACTAATAACAATCGATAAAGAAGAATATCGGCTATGGGATATATTTAGAAGTAAACTTGCTGCTGCTCTCGTCAAAGGTTTAAAAAATCTTCCTATAAAAAACAAAACAAAAGTTCTTTATTTAGGTGCATCTACTGGAACTACAGTAAGCCACATTTCAGATATTATAGGTAATTCTGGAGTAATTTTTGCAATAGAATCTTCTATCCGGGTAGCTAGAGAACTTATTGAAAATGTTGCCTCTAAAAGAGAAAATATTATTCCGATAATAGAAGATGCAAGGAAACCTCTCTCCTACTTCTCTACATATGGTGAAGTTGATGTTGTGTATTGTGATATTGCTCAACCTGATCAAACTGAAATAGCAATAGACAATTGTAAAACTTTTCTTAAAGATAATGGTAAATTATTGCTAGTAGTAAAGACTCGAAGCATAGATGTAACTCAAGATCCAAGAACAGTTATACTTCAAGAAGCAAAAAAACTAGAAAATAGTAGATTTAATTTAGAACAAATTTTAAATCTTGAACCTTATGATAAAGATCATGGATTGATATATGCAACTTACAATCAATTAAAATCATAAATCTTGCTTTGTTTACAAGTTATTTCTCTTATAGGTCTCCATGATTTTCTTACAAAGTCTGGAAATTCCTTATATTCTTTAATCCAGTTATTTATAAAATACATAGTTTTTTTATCAGATGGATAGCCACTTCCAATATTTTGAAAACTCTCTTCCAAGATTTGGATTTCTCTATCTCTTATTACTTTTGCAATAATTGAAGCTGCGGAGACAGCAGGGTTTATTCTGTCTGCCTTATGCATAGCAATTATACTAGTATTCTTTTTAAAATCTAAATTTGACTTGAGATAGCTTGTGTACGTAGTGATATTTACATCACATGAATCCACATATGCAATATCAGCTGCAAGGTATTTAATAATTCTTGACATTATTCCTCCTTCTAGTTTATTTAATTGTCTTTGGTATACATGTTCATCAATAGTCTTACAATCAATCTTATATATACAAATGAATTCTGAAATATTTAATATTTGATCAAATAGAAAAATTCTCTTTTTTCTGGTTAAAGCTTTGGAGTCTCTTACTCCTATTTCCTCCAATTTTTTGATATCGCTATTTTTAATATTTATACCAGCAATTACAAGAGGACCTATGACGGATCCTCTTCCAGCCTCGTCAATCCCGCATATTAGCAAATTAATATTTCTCATTAATTCAATCTCTTACATTAAAATTTCTATCCAATGATTAACCATATTGGTAATTATATAATAAATAACTTCTATTATTGTATTAAAATTATGGATAATTTTATTCAGATCACAGAAGGCCAAACAAAATTACTTGTTCCAAAAAATTCACTTTTAGAAAAGGTTCCCCCCCGTTATCCTGCTTTTTTTAATCCTCTCGCAAGATTTAATAGAGATTTGTCAATTTATATTTATAATATTTTTTTAGAAGAATATAATAACACTAAAAATAATCAAATTACGTTTGCTGATGCGTTTGGAGGAATAGGATCTAGAGGACTCCGAGTAGCAGTAGAAGTACCTAGAGTTTCCAAAATTTACATAAATGATATTAATGAACTAGCCATAATAACTGCAAAAGAATCAGCACACCTTAACAATATCGATGCAAAATGTATTTTTTCAATAAATGAAGTATGTAAATTTCTTATTTCTAGGCCGACAGAAAGAAACAAAAGGTTTACTATAGTAGATTTGGATCCATTTGGAAGTCCTTCACCTTTTATCGAATGCGTTCTCAGATCTGTTGAAGATGAAGGATTAATTTCTATTACTGCAACTGATACTGCAGTTTTAAGTGGAATATATCAAAATGTATGCCTTAGGAAATATTTTGGTTTATCTATTAACAATACCTATTCAAATGAAGTTGCAACACGCTTAATAGTATCTTCAACTGCATTAATTGCTGCAAGATTGGGAATATCTTTAAGACCTATATTTGTTCATTCAAATAGACATTATTTCCGTGTCTTTTTAAAAGTATCAATAAGTAATTCGAAGGCCAACATGGTGTTTGATAACCTAGGGTACATAAAACATTGTTTTAAATGTGGTGAAAGAAATTTTTCTAGTATATATCCAAAAGATTTATGTTCAGTATGCAGTAGTAAATTTAACGTCTCAGGTCAGCTCTGGACCGGAAAATTATTTGATAAAAATATGATTTTAAATTTAATAAAAAAATATTTATCTGATGATTCTACTAATGATAAAAAAAACCAACAAATTAAACAATTATTTGAGATTAGTATAGGTGAACTAGATGATATACCTTATTACTTCACAGTAGACGAGATAGGCTCAATGCTTAGGACCAGTCCAAAAAAACTAACTAAAATTATTGAGGAAATTATTTCCTCAGGTTATCGTGCATCAAGAACAATTTTTCGTCCTACTGGCTTGAAAACTACTGCTTCGATGTCTGATATTTTATCTATTCTAAAATTAGAGAATGAATTAGATTAAACAGGTAAAACTTTAATGCTATTATTTATATTTGCTTTTTATATACATTAATCTAAAAATTGAATGAGATAACTCCAATTTTTTGTAGTACGATGTATAAAGTATTGTATATATTTATTGAAAATACTTCCATCAATAATAACAATGAGAATAAATTTTACCAAAAATTCATAAAGTTTAAAACTGTGTTTTTAAAAATTTTTTCTCTATTCATGCTTAATATCTTAATTTATGGTGAATTAAGTTTTGTTCTTTCCGAATTTTAAGAGGTTTCTATGTATGGTGGTGTATTCAGGTGGTTAAATTAGAAATAAAAGACGTTACTAAATCATTTTATAGAAATGATGGAAAAGAATCAACTCTTATTAATGCTATTGAAAATATTGATTTGGGAGTAAATGATGGTGAATTTGTTTGTCTTGTTGGTCCTTCTGGTTGTGGAAAGTCTACTCTTCTCAATATCTTAGCAGGTTTAGATAATCCAACAAAAGGACAAGTTGTATTAAATGGTCGACAAATTAGTGGAACTGGACCAGATAGAATAATGGTTTTTCAAGAAAATGCTCTATTTCCATGGATGAAAGTAATAGATAATGTAGAATTTGGATTAAAGATAGCTAAAGTTGAAAAAATAAAAAGAAGAGAAATAGCCATGCAATATCTTGATATGATGCAATTGACAAAATATGCAGAAGCATATGTCTATCAACTTTCTGGAGGTATGAAACAAAGAGTCTCTATAGCTCGAGCACTAGTCTTGGATCCTGAGGTACTACTTATGGATGAACCATTTGCTGCACTCGATTCTCAAACTCGTGATTTGTTATTAGTTGAATTACAATTAATTTGGGCAAAAACAAATAAAACAATTATTTTTGTTACACACAATATTACAGAATCTGTGTGTCTTGGTGATAGAGTAGTAGTATTTACTAATAGACCAGGTAAAGTAAAAAAAAATATAAAAATAGACTATAGACGACCCAGGCTAACTGAAGACGATAACCTTAAAGATTTTCAAAGACAAGTTCTTTATGAATTAAAATCAGAAATGGTTCATTCAAGAAAAGAAAAGCCCGGTTTATTTTAACTCTTTTAATATTTCTGTTGCCAATGCGAAATGATTGGGAGAAGTTATTAAAACCTCATCTGCAATCTTCCCAGAATTTTTAATAAATTCTATAGGTTCTTTTTCATATTCTTTCCAATTAAGGCCTATTAACTCAGCTGATTTTTTGTTCTTTTCCGAGGGTACCATTATACATGCAACTATCTTGATATCAAAAGGTCTGATTTGATCTATTATGTTTTCTAAATCTTTTAAAGACTCTATGGATTGAGTTACAAAAGCATTGGGTTTAGCATCAATTTTACTTTTGATGGTATTAATGTTTCTTATTTTATTTGGAATTGACAGATTTAATTTTATCGATTTGTTGAACCCTTGCGAGCTAAGCTGATTAACGACTTGACTCGGTTTTAAAAGTTCTTGTGTTTTTAAATCATTTCTTGGTTCATCTCCTAGTAGGATGAGTAAACTTTCAAGGTTTAGTAGAATAGAATCAGAAATAGTTTGATACATGGATAGCAAATTTCTATCTCTTGTTCTTACGCTACATGAAATCTTCATTTTGGTATTATATTTTTTTATTATGCTGGCCATAGTTAGACTTGATAATCTAGGAATTCCTAATACTGAATCAGTAAAATGAAGATAATTTATATACTCATCAAGTATCATAACCTTTTTTTTAACATTCGCTATATCACTTAAAAAATTCGAATAGCTAAAATAATTATTAGGTAATATTTTAGGTGGATTTAACTCATAACTAATTATCAACTACTGTCATTTAATTTGCCCTTAATGGAATATAAAATATAATGGGTTTATTTACATTATTATTAAATTCACTATACGTGTTCTTCGAGTGATTTTCATTTTACACTTTTTTGTTTGGTTAACAATTCTTTTTTCTAGTCAAAAATCAATTTTTAATTATTAAATCTATAATTTTAAAATATTCCATTAGTTATTCTATATTATTGGATATTGATAAAAATCAATTCAAAAAAAAGATTATTCCTAAACTTTCCAAAATTGAGGTAGATGTCCAATTATTAAAATTATCTGGTTTTACTCTTTCTTCTGTTCTTGTAATTATTCACTTTCGGGATTGTGAACCAAAAATTATCTTAACAAAAAGAAGTTCACTGTTGAAGCATCACAAAAATGAAATTTCATTTCCAGGGGGAACATTCAAAGAAACAGATTCATCATTATTAAATACCGCACTAAGGGAAACAAAAGAAGAGATAGGTCTAAATTTTGATTCAAATGAAATCTTGGGATGTTTCCAAACTGTGAGAACATTAACTTCTAATTTTGCAATAATCCCATTTGTTACTTTTCAGGATAGTATTACAAAGACTAATTTATTAATTGATGAAGTATCTGAAGTATTGGACATTCCTGTATTTGATCTATTTAAAGGTCTTAGTAATTTTAAATACAAAAATTTTAGTGATTCATATTCATTCAGATATAATAGTGAAATAATTTGGGGAGCTACGGCAAGAATTTTAAAACAAATACGGGATTGTTTTTATTGATATTTCAAGTTGACTAGCGCTTTTCAATTTTTTTTATAATATTCAATATAAGAACTATAGACAAAAAGGTGAATTTTTCTTTTGTTAATAATTAATAATTAATTGATAACAATAAATCACCCACCAATAATATGAATTCAGAATTTGAGTCAATAATTAATACTTTAAATTTTGTTGATTTTCATATCTTACTAGGTATTTTTGGTTTTGTTTCTGCAGTAATAATTTGGGGAATAATAAAAAACCGTTAAACCATAATCATACTCACCAACTCTATTCTTTTGAAGGAAAAGAGCTGTTTTTATTACTCTCTAAACTAGTTACTTGTTGATTTATGGCTTTTGATAGCTTATATGAGTACATTGATACATTGGAATCTATTGGCAAATTGCATCGTGTAAAGACAGAGGTGGATACAAATCTTGAGATAGCAGAGATTATGCGACGGATGATGTATTCAGGAAATTCACCTGCTATACTTTTTGAAAATGTAAAAGGATATGATATGCCAGTACTAGGTAATGCATTTGGAACAATGGATTTATTAAAAACTGCTCTCAATCTCTCCGATTTCAGAGAAATTGGTAAAAGAATTACGGATTTAACAAAATTGAAAATACCCTCTAACCTGTTTGATAAATTAAAGATGCTTCCGAGATTATCTGAATTAGGCGAGTATGCTCCAAAGTACGTTGAATCTGGTGCTGTTACAGAAATAATTGAAAAGGAAAAGGCTAATCTTTATTCCCTACCAATTCTAAAATCTTTTCCAGATGATGCAGGGAAATTTATTACATTTGGTTTAACTATTACCAAACATCCAGAAACTGGAATTAGAAATATTGGTGTCTATAGAATTCAGATCGTAAATGAAAAAAAGGCTATAATGCATTGGCAGACACATAAACGAGGAGCTCAACACTATGAAATAATGAAAGAATATTGCAAACCTATTGAAACAGCAATAGTGATTGGAACCGACCCGTCAACTATTTTTAGTGGAATCGCGCCTGTACCTGAAGGAATGGACAAATTTTTCTTTTCTGGAATTGTTAGAAAAAAAGGAGTAAAATTAGTAAAATGCAAAACAGTTGATTTAGAAATCCCTGCTAACTCCGAAATTGTTTTGGAGGGATATGTCGACCCTAATGAAATGAGAATAGAAGGACCATTTGGAGATCATACTGGATTTTATACACCTCCTGAACCTTATCCAACATTCAATTTGACATGTATGATGAGAAGAAAAAATCCAATTTATCTGACAACGGTTGTTGGGAAACCAGTATTGGAAGATGCATATATAGGTAAAGTGATCGAACAATCATTTCTTCCTCTTATCCAAATGTTTCAACCTGAGGTGATTGATTTTTCTATGCCTCCTTCAGGTTGGTTCCAAGGACTGGCTATAATATCCATCAAAAAAAGATATCCAGGCCAGGCAAAAAAAGTAATGATGGGATTATGGGGTATGGGCCAATTATCACTAACCAAAATTTTTGTAGTAGTTGATCATGACATTAATGTGCATGATATAAATGAAGTAATCTGGTCAATTACCACAAAATCTGATCCTAAAAGAGATATAATCATAATCGATAATACTCCTACGGATACACTTGACCCTGCTTCTCCAATTTTGAACCTTGGTTCAAAAATGGGAATAGATGCAACTACAAAAACCAGAGAAGAAGGGTTTATGCGAGATATTCAAAAACTTGTAGAAGTTGACAAAGATACCAAAATTCTAGTTGATAAAAAATGGATCCACTATGGATTCCAAAATTAAATAATCTTATTATTCTTCCATTTTTATTTTGATTACCTTTACAATTTATTTTATTTGTTTACTATTATATTTATTATATCAATTAGTTTAATAAATTGAATTGTGGTTTTATATCTTGATTTTAATTGAAATTTGATGTAAAAATTGGTACTACAAAAATTCGAGATGTAAAGACTAGTTCAAACCAGACTACCAGTTTTTTATGGGAAGGCGAAAATGTTCTTTCTACCCCTTCGTTGATTTCCGAAATGGAAGAAACATGTAGATTACTTCTAAAGGATTTTGTTTTAAAAGAGAAGGAATGGGATTCAGTTGGAACTATTGTTGATATTAAGCATATTGCTACAACTCCAGTTGGTTCAACTATTAGGTTGAAATCGATAATAGAATCTGTTGATAATAGAAGAGTAATGTTTGTTGTAGAGGCATTTGATAGTATTGAAAAAATAGGGGAAGGAAAACACGAACGTTTTATTATAAATGTGCCCAATTTTCGATCCAAATTTGAGGAAAAAAAAAGAAAATTAGATATAAATAAATAAAATTAAGTATATTATTCGTGTAAAACTATAAAAATAGGATTATTTGAAATGTGTTTATTATATTAGGTGAATGAATATGAGTATGGGCCAAATTCAAACAAGTGCTGGCGGAATGCCGGTCGTAATTTTAAGAGAAGGAACACGTGAAAATAAAGGAAGAGAGGCACAAAAAAACAATCTTACTGCTGCTAAATTGGTTGCTGAAGTCGTGAAATCTAGTCTAGGTCCACGCGGGATGGATAAAATGTTAGTTGATTCTTTAGGAGATGTTACTATCACAAATGATGGAGCTACTATTCTAAAAGAAATTGATGTCCAACATCCAGCAGCAAAAATGGTCGTAGAAGTAGCCAAATCAGTAGATAATGAAGTAGGCGATGGTACTACATCTTCAGTCATTTTTACTGGTTCATTATTAGAAAAAGCAGAAGAATTGATAGACAAAAACGTTCATCCATCAGTTATTGTTGATGGTTATACTGCTGCTTCTATTGAAGCTCTTAAAATATTAGATAAAATCGCTATTAAAGTAAAAACTGATGATAGGGATCTTTTAGCAAAAATCGCGAATACTAGTATGTATTCCAAATTAGTGTCAGAAGATAGTCCTGTATTAAGTAAAATAGTCGTAGACGCTACACAAATGATCGCTGAATTAAATGAAAAAACAAAAACTCTCAAAGTTGATCTAGACAATATCAAAGTAGAAAAAAAAGCAGGTGGTTCTATGCAGGAAACTTCTCTTATTAAAGGAATAGTTCTTGATAAAGAGGTTGTACATGGTGGAATGCCTAAAAGAATCGAAAAAGCGAAAATAGCATTGATTAATTCTCCATTAGAAATAGAAAAAACTGAAATGAGTGCAGAAATCCGTATCAGTGATCCTCAACAAATGCAAATGTTCCTTGAAGAGGAAAATAATATGTTAAGAGCAATGGTAGAAAAAGTTAAAAGTTCAGGGGCGAATGTTTTGTTATGTCAAAAAGGAATAGATGATCTAGCACAACACTACCTTGCAAAAGATGGTATACTTGCTGTTAGACGTGTTAAAGAGAGTGATATGCTAAAACTAACCAAAGCCACAGGCGCAAGACTTGTAAATAATATTGATGATCTTTCTTCAAAAGACCTCGGTTCAGCTGACGTAGTCGAAGAACGAAAAGTTGAAACTGATAAATGGGTTTTCATAGAAGGGTGTAAAAATCCAAAGGCAGTAACTATTCTGGTTAGAGGTGGTTCTCAAAGAGTCGTAGATGAAGCCGACCGTTCTCTTCATGATGCACTGATGGTTATGAAAGATGTTTTAGAAAAACCATTTATAGTAGCAGGTGGAGGATCGCCAGAAGCCTATATTGCTACACATATAAGAAATTGGTCTAGCAGTTTAGAAGGTAGAGAGCAATTAGCAGTCATTAAATTTGCAGAGGCCTTAGAAACTATTCCAATTTCTCTTGCTACTAATGCAGGTATGGATCCAATAGACACAATGGCAGAGTTAAGAGCAAAACAAAACAAAGGACTGAAATGGACTGGGGTGAATGTAAGGAGTACAACTGTTGCAGATATGTTTAAACAAAATATCTTGGAACCTGTTGTGATCAAAGAACAAATAATCAAATCTGCTACTGAAGCAGCTTGTATGCTTTTACGAATTGATGATGTTATTGCATCAAGTAAATCCAAAGGAGGCCCACCCGGAGGCGGTATGCCCGGAGGAATGGGTGGAATGGGTGGAATGCCCGGAATGGGTGGAATGGGTGGAATGCCCGGAATGGATATGGATTAATTTTTTTCTTTCCATCCTTTTCTGTTTACTAATGCATTCTTCGATTAATCTCTCATAGTCTAACACAAGCATTTTGTTTTCAATATTCAAAAAATAATCATTACATTTTCTTCTCTTATTTCAAAAAGCTGAGTGAGGTGTGATTATGTAGAGAATTTCTTAAGTATCATGTCAGACCAATTTCTTCCGCTACTTTTTAGAATATAACAATCAATATTAGATAGTAACTTCTCCATCATTTTTCTCTCGGCCTCTAAAAGATCATATGCTGTTTTACCATCAATTCGTATATATTTTATTAAATCACTATATGGTGGAAATAGAAATGCATCATCGCTATTTTCTATTGCCATTTTTAATGCATTCTCTACTGAAATCCTTTCCATTTTTTCTACTTTTTCTCCGTCACTACCTTTTTCTAGGAAGAAAAGAGAATCTGTTGTTGTTTTTTCTTTAATTTTAGCATCTTTTATAATGTCGCTAATATGGTATTTTGGAGGTTTTATCCTTGACTGTCCAATAGTATTAATCGTGAAGATTGGTACATTATGATCGGCCAATTTATGCATCAAACTCCTTCCAGTTTTGGAGTGAATTAAACTTCGAATCCTCATTCCTTTTTTATCATTTGTATCATGATTACCATTGAGAGCTGATGATTGTGCTTCAACTGCTGTTTTGTAAGTATGGGCACTAATTGTCATTGATTTGGGAAAGCATGCTGCAGTATTTGGAAGTTTAATGATAGTCATATCATCTGACAAGAAATAGTATCCATGTTTTACACATTTTATTACAGTTGTTGTCTTGCCTGTATCTGGAGGAGCTGAGAGGAAAAACCCTTGACCATTTGGAGAGGACATACATGCGGAATGTAAAAGAATGTATTCTTTAGAAAGAAAGAGGAATCTGAGAATAGGCTCTATTAAATTCACATATGTAACATGTTTAGATTTTGATATTAATTGATTAATTAATATTTCTATTTTGTTTCCATTAAATTTTATTTGAAATTGAGCGCCAGAAGAACCAAAATGTTCGGTATACTTGATCGTATATTGTGAACTTCCAGTTTCAAAGTTATTAGTTATTAATTTCCTCGTAACTCTAAATTTAGACATATCAGAATCTTCTGAAAAAGATCTTATTAGGAGGGTTATATCGGAACCCTCAAACTCTTTTGATGAAAAGTATTCTAACTCTTGTAAATTTATCTCTGATTTAATCTTAATGATGTCATGAATGTTATAGTAATACAAATATACAAAATTATTATTTTTAAAAGAGATTTAAACAATATTCCTGTATCTTATATAAGAATGTTCAATTATTATATTTTATATTATTTGAGAATTAATTTTAATTTAGTTTAAGTTACTTGTTTAATAATAAACTATGTATCAAGTAAAAGCTAATAAATTCAACATAAGAATGATAATTAAATCAGGTAAAAAAGCTATAATAAATTTTTTACTAAAAAAAATATTAAAAAATGTTATAAATATAACTCACGATAATTTTAATACGCAGATGTCTATTATCAAAAACAAGTGCAAACAAATCATCAAGAAATATTTGAAACAAAGAATATGTATACAATTTCAATAATTATTCCTACATATAACGAATCAGAAAATATTATAAGATTATTAGATAAAATTAAAGAAAATTTATCTTCTAATGTTTTTACAGAAATTATAATAGTCGATGATAATTCTCCAGATGGTACCAGTAGAGTGGCACAAAATTACATTGATAGTGACGTTAGATCAAACAGAAAAAGCCCAAATTTTGAAGAAAAGCAATATTCTATAAAAATTATTACTAGAAAAATTAAAAATGGTTTAATTCCAGCATTATTAGAAGGGGTCAAATCATCCCATGGTGATTATGTACTCATTATGGATGCAGATTTTTCCCATCCACCTGAAATGATACCAAAAATAATAGAAAAATTGCTTAACAATTCTAATTCAATAGTTATAGCTTCTCGTTATACAAAGGATGGGTCTATAGTTGGATGGCCCTTTAAAAGACGATTGATAAGTAAAGCTGCAGCAGTTATCGCGAAATTTGGGCTGAATGTACATAATGTTACAGATCCAATGTCAGGATTTTTTGCATTGCCTAGAACTATCCTTCAAAACCTAAAAATTGATACAAAGGGTTATAAGATCCTGCTAGAAATACTTGTTAAATCAAAAGATATTCCGATATTTGAGATACCGTATACTTTCATGGATAGAAAATCAGGTAAAAGCAAAATGGGGTCTAGTGTTATTCTAGACTATATAAGTTCGGTATGGCAGTTGTATAGATATGGACGAAATCACCAAAAGAAATAAATTTGTTAATTCTTGCATTATGGATACAAAGATGGTTATTAGAATCAAAAAACCTTCTAATTAATTCTTTGTAATGTATGATGGTGATTAATTTTGAATCAAATGACTAAAACTAGAGGACTTAAGAATAAAAAAGTACTTTTAATTTTCATACCTCTAGTTTTAAGTTCTTTTACAAGTCTCTGGAATATAACAGGTTTTCCTAGTCTACATGTGGATGAAGGTCATTATATGCGTAAAGCTATGTCTACACTAGAAGGAGAAGGTCTTCAACCACAGGATAGATATTTTGCTCCATATTTTGGACAAATATTGTTAGCTGGTATACTGGGAATGATTGGTTATCCTGATATTTTAAATCCATCTCCAGATGCTGATTCTGTAGAATCACTTTACTTTATTCCAAGACTCATTATGGGTTTATTTGCTGTAATAGATACGTTGCTAATTTACAAAATTACAGAAAAACGATATGGGCTTAAAGTAGCACTTTTAGCATCTATTATTTTTGCAGTTATACCATATGGGTGGTTATTAAGAAGAATATTTTTAGAGTCCATACAACTTCCTCTGCTATTGACTTCTATACTATTAGCTCTATATATAAAAAGTAGCTCAAATCTAGAACAAAATAATAAACTAAGAAGAATACAGAATATACCTTTAATTTTATTATCCGGAGGATTTCTCGGCCTAGCGATATTTACGAAGATCCCAATTTTCGTGATGATACCCCTAGTTGCATATATTGTAATGACTAATAGTGGTAACAAAAAATTCAAAAATTTGGGACTTTGGCTTATACCAGTTATTTTAATACCTATGATATGGCCTGCTCACGCTTATTCGATCGGTGATTTTGACACTTGGATAGAAGATGTATTACATCAAACTCAAAGAGAGAGCAAACCTTTAATCAATTCTCTAGCTACATTCCTTCAAAATGATCCTATAACATTTTCATTGGGGATGGCAGGAATTCTTTATGCTGCAATCAGAAGAGACTTCTTTATATTGTTATTTAGTATACCGTTTCTTTTGTTTTTATATTGGCTAGACTTTGTATCTTCATTTCATGTGGTACCTTTATTTCCAGTATTTGCTATTGCTGCAGCAAGGTTAATTGTAGATTTATCTAACATGATACCTGTCTCTAAGATCAGAAATACTATTCCATATGTCGCGGTATCAGTTATCGCTATTGTTGGATTAATTTCAATTTTTTCATTAATTACAATAGATTCTAATTCTGTAATCATTAAATCACATGCTGTATTAATCCAACATTTACAACAAAGAAACGATAGTGTGACTATGATAGGAAATCCTCTTTATGTATGGATGCCTAGACATGTATTTGATCTTTCATATCAAGATAGGAGTTATTATTCTACAAGACCTTTAGATACACCCTATTTCATAGTAATTGATGATTCAGGTTATAAAAAGATAATTAAAGAAAAGAGTAAGAGAGGTACTTTTCATGAAAACTTATTTAATCAAACACATCTTGTAGAAAGTGTTAAACCTGATAACCCTATACCCAAATACAAAACTAATATTTATCCATATACAAATTTGAAACAATCGCCTATACTGAAACAACTTGATATAAGAGCAAATTACTAAACTTTCTTAAATAATAATATTTGTCCATAACTGGTAATATAAAAATGATCTAGTATAAAAAATAAAAATATTATTATTTAAAACTTTAATAATAATTACTGATAGTTTAGTTATGGATTTTTTTTAATATAGATTCAAATATGATGTAATCCATTGACCTGATATATGTATAACAGTCATTACTTTGCAACGATCAGTATTATGGCAATTATTGTTATAACTTGTACCGGTTTAATCTATATAGATAATATCGATAACATTCATGCTCAGACTACAAAAAAATTAAAAAAAGAGGCTTCTATACCTATACTAAGAGATGCTAATTTGAAAACAGAAATAATTGTCGAAGATTTAAAATTTCCTTCTGGAATGGAATTTATAGGAAATGATGATCTCTTAGTTATAGAAAAAAATACTGGAAAGGTTAAACGAGTAACTAATGGACAAGTAGTTAGCGATCTCTTGGACTTAAATGTAGCAACACAGAGTGAAAGAGGTTTATTGGGTATAGCTGTATTAGATATATCTAAAACTAAACATGCAGGTAATTACGGTCCTAATGATAAATTTGTTTTCCTTTTTGTAACTGAAACCGAAAACGAAGATAATGGGAAAATTTTAGGTAATCGTGTATACAGATTTGATTTTGTGAATGACACTCTAGTAAATCCGGTCTTGCTCCTTGATCTACCTTATTTACCAGGTCCATCACATAATGGAGGTGTTATGAAAATTGGTCCAGATAATAATTTGTATATTATTATGGGTGACTTAAATAGATTAAAAGATCCAACTGGTGACACGATCGCTTCAAATCTAGAGGGAACATCTCTACCTGATGGTAGAGGCGGAGTTTTACGCATAACACCTGATGGAGAAACTGTCAATGATGGATTTACTTTAGGTAAGGGAGGACTTTTAGACAAATATTATGGTTATGGAGTAAGAAATAGTTTTGGTATTGGATTTGATAATGTTACAGGATTTTTATGGGATACTGAAAATGGATCTCATTATGGTGATGAAATTAATATTATTAAGCCTGGGTTTAATAGTGGATGGAGACAGGTTTTAGGATTATCGTCTATGTATGCGGAATTTTCTGATAAGGAGTTTGACAAAAACAAATTAATCACTTTCAATGGCAGTGGCAAATATTATGATCCTATATTAACATGGAACAACACGATAGCACCAACAACTATTGCATTTATTCATTCCTCCACTTTAGGACAAGAATATAAGGATGATGTGCTAGTAGGCGGTGTAAAAAATGGAACCATTTTGCATTTTGACCTAAATCAAACGAGAACAGGATTGCAGTTGGAAGGCTCTTTGTCTGATGGATTGGTAAATAATCCTGATGAATTAAATACTGCAATTTTTGGAACAGGTTTTGACATAATTACAGATATCAAAATAGATCCTATAGATGGAGATGTGTATGTCTTAGCAGCAAATTCGAAGAATGGCAAAATTTATAAAATTTTTAAAGATGAAGACGCTTTAGATTCTAACTAATTAGTATACTATTACTTTAACCATAACTTTTTAATTTGTCAGTTATAACTTTAAGATGTCTACTTAGGCATTCCACAACATACTGGGAAATAAATCAATGTCGAGTATTATCAAGCTTTAATAATATTATTAACTAATTAACCTATAGAATTTTTTCGAGCTATCCCTGCCCCAAATGTAACTAATTATAGCTATTGTTTATTATTTTCAATATGGAATAAGGGATACATAATTTAATGCAGGTCCACGTCAATTAAGAAATATTTTATATTTTAGAATATTGAAGATAGACTAGCATTTATTAATAAAGTGTAAATGTTTTCCTTAATGGTTATCAGCTGAAATGAGAAATAGTAACAAAGGTATATTCACTTCACTCTTACCCTATTCTTAAAAGATAAAAGAATACTTATACATCTAACATAAAGGAAATGATATTGAGGTTTTGATAAATGTATCGAATTCTGTATAAAATTTCCTATTATGCTGTTAGTATCTAATTATGCTGCTAGTAAGTTTGCAATTTATGCATAGGAAAATTTTGTGTATGTCCCTATATTTTATTATGCAGATATTAGGCAAGAGAATTTTCAAATGGTTAGATAATATCTTCTATCTGTTATCATAATGTTCTTCATTATGTAGCCCATTAGATCTAATGAATCTTAATAATTCTGTAGAATCATCAATATTATAATATTTTTTCATTTTTTCCAAGGTTTCATCATCATAAATCCTTGGTTTTAGGACCCTTTTTTCTTTCTCACTTTCTCTCATACTATTTTTTTACATTTATAATACTTAAGTTTTTATTAATTCTCTATTACAATGGAGTGCTCCTAAAAATTTTTTGAAAAGAGATTATTATTTCAAAATTATTATTACCTGAATAAAATACTACTTTTGATAGATAGAGTACTCTGACAACGGCCAATATTTGTAATATTAATAGTAAAAAATTTTATTAGAAAATTTATTTTGTTTATATACCACATGATGTATTTTTTATGATTTAAATTTTCGGTTGTGGTTATTTATTTCTCTGGTTTTTCTCTTTTTTCTTATGAATAAGAAAATAACAATAGATATTAAAATTAAAATAGATAATATTATTATAGTAATTAAAACTGGAGTAGTAGTTAATTCAAATTCCAGTCTATAAGATAATTGATCATTTTTCAAATTGAATTCTATAGTATTGTTATTATTGCCAATAGTTATTAGATCTTTTATCTCTTTATTTACCTTCACCAATACCTGACTTCCTGGGTTAAATCCTCCTACTGTAAATTTTGTCGCAATTCCTACCTCAGGATACACTAAATCGATCCTTTTGTACTCATTATTTTTTTCTGTATTATAGTTAACTTTTGTGATATTTATGTAGGATGATTCCGGGTTCACAGACATATCGGTAGTTTTTAATTTGGTAAAATTATTATTAGGATTCAGTATTATGGTGTTATTTTGTTTATAGATTGTATTAGTAATATTATTTCCATCAATAATTCTATTCATTGTATCAGTTATTACCATGTTACTTTTTTTATCATTCAGCAAGATCCCAGTATAATTAAAGAAAGAATTTATTATCATGTTATCTTTGGACTGTCTTATAAAGAAATCATCGTTTTGATTATTTTCTATTATATTATTTTTTAATATATTTTTTGATGTTTTATCAAATTTTAACCCATAGTTAGTTCCTTCGACAATATTGTTATTTATCAGTTTATTGTTATTAGTTCCATAATCTGCGATATTTATTCCACTATTCATAGACTTTTTTATATTATTGCCTTGAATTATATTATTAGTAGAATTATTATATATGTTGATCCCATAGTTATTGCTATTCGTTATATTATTTGAATTAATTAGATTGTTCTTCGTATTCTTTAGAAAAATGCCATTACCGTTTCCTACGAAGTTATTCGTTTTTATATCATTTTCTGGAGATTCCGAAACCATCATTCCCATTGTGTTGGATCTTATATTATTTAATTCAACATAATTAATGCTCGAATTTCTTTCTAATAGAATTCCGATTCCAATATTATTTTCTAAAATGTTATTCTTTATTTTTATATTATTACAATCTTTTTTACAAACTATTGCATGAAAATTATTTTCGAAAATTCTATTTTCAAGTATATCTATATTGTTTGTATTTGAGTCCAAATTGATACCATCAAATTGGCTTTTTGAAATATTGTTATTCTTAATAGTGATATTGGAAACTTTATTTGCAAAATGTAATCCAAAATAATTATTAATTATTGTATTGTTTTGAATTAAACTACCGTCACCAGAGAAAAATGATAGTCCTGTTGTACCTAAATGACTTTTATAACCAAGATTTTCAAAAAACGAATTTGTAATATTAGTTTTGCCTGCCGAGTTCCAAAAGGTCCATATATAAGCACGAGGAATTTGAGGAGATAATTCGGGAACCTCATTACTTGTTGAATTCCATGATGTAATATTTGTATTATCTATAATTAAATTACCCCTAGAAATTATAGAATAAGCCAAACTATTGGACGAGTCAGAATCTATTTTAAGTAGGCGAGTATTTAGACCACTAATATTCAATGTTCCTTTTTCAAGTACCAAAATATTGGACTTCAAGATCCATTCTTTCTCTCCTTTCATTTCTAGAATATCCGAGTTATTATTAATAAAATCATAAATTGTTGGAATATCTACCGTCCCATTACATACTATGATAGTTTTTGTAATATTTTCATATCTCAAACAAACATCTTCATTACTTAAACGATTATTACTTTTCATGATCTTATTACTTTTCATGATCTTATTATTTTCAGATTCGGAATTATTAGTTAATTGATTGGGAATATCGCTTGCAAATGAAATATCTATTGAATTAGCTAAAATCAAAATTAATAAAGAAGGAAAGACAACAACAATGCTCAAAATTCTAATTTTTCTAATGCTAAACACTTGCGTTACTAAATTAAATTAATATGCTATATAAATGACGACAAAATTATTAATGCAGTTATTACTTATTTTTTTTAAATAAAATACTTCTACTCATACCTCGAGAGGCACACATTTATATAAAAATAATCAAGTTATATTGGTTTATGAAATCCCAGCTTGTAACTAAAAATACTATTGTTAAATGTCTTGTCATATTCTTTTTCAATTTGCTGGTCTGCAATATTGTTTTTTATCCTTTACCTTTAGATCATATATATGGTGAGACGAATAATGTAAACACGGATAACGGTCCACCGTATAACGGTGTTGATATGCATGGCTTTTATACTAGAACATCCCAAGCTAGAGAAACAAATTATGATCTTCCAAATAATTACTTTGAAGAGAGTTTTAAGATCCTTTCGTCTAATGGTTTAAATCACGTTAGATTCTTGATTTTCTGGGAATCATTTGTTAAGAATCCTACAGAGTTCATTGAGGAATTAAAGACAGTCGCAAATGCTGCTGATAAATATAATATTAAAGTTCTATACGATAACCACCAATTTCATACATCATCCTATCTAAATCCTCAACGGGGTACTGGTTTTCCCTTTTCATTATTTGAAGCAGATTTTGCCTTTTTCTATGGAAGTGGTGGAGGTACAAAATATCCTACCGCTAAAGTATGGTGGACAAATTGGTGGGATAGAAATGTTCGTGACAAAGATGCAAACGATGGTTGGACCTTACAAACAGATTTCTTCAAAAAAGTTTTAGAAACTGTTGATAACCATACAAGTACTATAGGTTATGAAATTTTAAGTGAACCACAAGTTCATGATAAAAATCAATGGGAAAAAATTGGAAAATATAATACATTTATGGCGGATTTTCTGAGAAAATATACAGATAAAACTATTGCGTATAGTATGAATATTCCAGTATCTTTACAAAGCCCTATTGAATTAAACCCAATTAATCTAGCAAAAATGGCACCAAAGAATGTGACTAACTTGGTATTTAAAATAAGCGTCTATGGGGTTCCACAAGAAAATGAGTATCAAGAATCGAGATTGAGTAATTTTGTTCAAGCTGCTGAATTGGCAAATGTTCCACTATACGTTGGAGAATGGAATAATGTTCAGAGAGATAAGATTATTGATGAAGAAGGAGAAATTGTCACATTTATTAATGAAACATTTAGTAGTATTAATCAGAGTGAAGCTAATCGATTAGTCGAAGTGTTTAAGAATCTTGATGTATGGGGATCTGCATTTTGGCAATGGCGAGTAGATTCTCACCAAGTACAAAACTTTAACTTGATTAATATAACAAATGGAAAGATAGACACTACACCTTATTTTGATATAGTAAAAACTGCCTATCAGACAATTTATGGCAATAATAACCAAAATGTTTCTCTTAATAATAATTCTCTAGCCTAATAGGAAGATCAAATGGAATCGGAACAGAATGATGATGATAGGGATTGTCATTCAATAATTTCATATGGAGGGTTGGAAAGATAGATTTGAGAAGATATGATAAAGAATAATTAAGCCATTATCTGTGGTCTTTTCGAAAGAAACTTCGGCAAATTTAGTGGCATAAATGGCTTATCTTTTGCTTCATTCTTTATAGATTGTATTAATTCTATTAAATTGGATTCAACTTGTTTTCCGGTTTTACGATCACGTATTACCAAAGTTGTAGATTCAACTTCTTTATCTCCAATAACTAGTATATATGGAATCCATTCTGTTTCTGCCTCCCTTATTCTTTTACCAAGAGATTCCTGTCTATCATCTATATCTGTTCTTATTTGACTACGGGAAAGAATATTCTCAATATTTTCTGCAAATCCTAAATGTTCATTTCTAATAGGGATAATCCTAACCTGTGTATGTGATAACCAAATAGGAAATTGAGGTCTTTGGCCATGTTTTTTTATATTGGCAGCTTTTTCTAACAATGTATAAATAATTCTTTCTATAGCTCCACTCGGTGAATTATGTAATATTATAGGATTGTTTTTTTTACCTTGTTCGTCTGTATATTCAATATTGTATCGTTTTCCATTTTCTACATCGATCTGGTCAGTTGATAATGCTGCCGCTTTTCCTAAATTATCAACATAATTAAATTCCCATTTTAAAATAAAATAAAAAAATCTATCCTTCCACATTTCAACTAATATTGGTTTTCCAAATTTTTTAGAAATCTTGGCAACAAACTCTTTATTTTCATTATAAAATATTTCAGTAAATCTTATTGCCATTTCGATATCTTCAATTTTTATATCAAACCCGTTTAATACATCTATAGAGAGATCAAAACGTTTTAAACATTCATCTTTAGCTTGTTCTATATCTTTACAAAACGCATGACAGTCAGGCATACTGAATGCTCTTAATCTTCTCAGTCCTACAAGTTCTCCACTTTTTTCTCTACGGAAACTATATCTTGTTAACTCATAAAGTTTTAATGGAAGATTTTTATATGTAATATGAAAATCTTTAGCCATTAAAAATTGACCAAAACAGGCTGCAAACCGTAAAAATAATTGTTTGTTATCTGATAATATATTATATTGTCTAGCAGGAAATCGATTGAAATAGCTTTCCATAGATGGATGTTTTGTATCATACATTATGGGAGTTTCAACTTCTATTCCGCCATATTCAAGAACCTTCCAAGTTACAAACTGTTCTATTAATGATTTCATCAATCTTCCCTTAGGATAGAATCTCATATTACCTGCATCAGAAGCTGGTTCATAATCTGCAATAGCCATTTTCTTCATAAGGCTTACATGGGGAGGTTGTTCATCTGCAGCTCTTCTTTTTGATGTTTCGTATTCTAAAAACCTCTTCAAATTACTATTTGTTTCCATTTTGAATTTTTCTAATGGTGTTAATACTCCATTTGTATCTAAAATGAACCAGAGAGATTGTTGCTTTTCCTCTGATTTTAGAGCAGATGAAACCGGACCTGAATCAATAACATGTTGTATTAGATCCTCTTTCTGAACAATCTCATCGTTACCTTCATTTGTAACTTGTTTATCAGAAATCACTTTAAAATTTTCGGCTAATGGGTGACCTTTTACTTTTATATTAAAACTCTTAGTCCATCCAAATGGAGCTCTATAAACCTCAGTTATTATCTTTCTTGAGTCTATTTCCAATTTTTTGATAATTTCAAAAGCATATTTTGGAGGAGCCAAATAAGAACTTAAATGAGAATAAGGATAAATCAATAATTTATTAATTTTTAAATTTTCTAAGTAACTTCTAATCTCTTTTATTGCTTTTTCTACAGTTATTTTATTATCTTCCTTCTCTACTGAAACAAAAACAACTATTAAACTTTCTAATTTGATTTTAGATTTTGATATATCTTTTTCTGCATCATCAAGTTCCTCTTCAATAGGCTCATATTCTATAAAATCTGCATGCAATTGTAATAAACGCATATTTCATCTTTCCTTGATCTAATCTTTATTTCCATCTAGCTCTTTCCGTTTCTCGATCTTCTTTTGTAGCTTTTTTCCATTCTTTATAATGATTTCTACATAAATAGATTCTTTTACTTGTTGAGGAAATATCCAAGTCGGTAGCCATTTTTCCTTTGCTCTCACTCATAGATCTTTCTGCTTGTTCAGTACATCCTTGTATACTACAGTTAATCCCTTTATTTACTCTACCCATCTATAGTAAAATTATATTTGAATATAAAAGCTATACCGATATATTATTTATAAAGTATTAACGTATTATAAAAATTACTATAAAAACTAGCGATACTATTATTTCACTTGTAAGTATAAAATTCTTTATCTTTTTAAATGAGGAATTATCTGTTTTCCTATTTTTTGATCTAATCCATTTTTGATCTCTGATTGTTACTAAGGCGTATAGTTTTATTATTGCAATCATAAAATTGATTACAACGTAAACTGGAAGAAGTAGAATATCTGTAGGATGTCTTTTTAAATGTGGTAATATTTTGATTCCTCGGCCAACCATCCATAAAAGTAAAATGGATACAGCTAATACATAGTGATTTAAATAAAGTGAGATACCAAAGAAGATTGGACCAAAAAACAATGTAAATATGGAAATAAATCTATCTATTATGTGAAAAGCTAAAAATGGATGTTTCCATGCCCATCCATCCCACAGACTTATTAAATCAGAATTATGACTATTTCTTGACCACCTTAATCGCTGACTCCAAAAGGTCTTAAAATCAGGAGCAGCATAGGAATAGATTACGGCATTGCTCTGATAGTATGATTTCCAACCTTTGCTTTGAACTATTCTTGTTAAACATTTATCCTCTCCTGATTCTTTCTTCTTTCCTAAGACTATTTCATTAAGAAAATTATCCAAATCGTCAATTATAATTTCTTTTCTGTACAGTGAAGTTCTACCTGATAGGCACGAAAGAGCCTGTCCCATAGCAGTCTGAGCAGGTAGATCATAATAATTTCTCATATCCCAAAAAATATCTGTTATCTTTTGCCATATTGTCTTTCTTTCAATAGGATGTTGCCTTGTTGTAACACCTCCTATTAGTTGATCGTCAAAAGGAGATAGTATAGATTCCCTAATATTTTCTGCCCAAACTGTGTCACTATCAACAAGAGCAACGATTTCATTTTTTGCCTCCTTTATCCCTTCAGCCAATGCAGGTCTTTTGCCAGGCTTCATTGCGATGAGAAGCTTCATAAATGGATAACGTTTTGCCAAAGATTTGAAAATTTCGATACAACGACTATCACTTTGGTCGATCACTCCTATTATCTCATTAGGCTCATTTTTGATCCATGATCTTATTGCATGATCAAAAAGTTCCGGATCTTCATTATAAACAGGAGTAATTATGGTGTATTTGTGATAGTTTCTATCATTCCAAGGAAGTTTAGGTCTGTATAAAAATGAAGTGGATTTTTTAAATACCCATACACTCCATCTCCAAACTCCAATGATCCCAAGTGGTATGTATATCCATATTAATTGATAGTAATTAATAGCAACATAGCCAAAAAATTCGGAGATCTCTAAAACAAGAGATTGAATTGGTTCTAATAGTGATATTTTGCTAAAAAAATGAGGAGAAAAAATATAAACTACAGAAAAAATAAGAAGTACAGATAAGATTGTTATAATTAAAGCAATCGTAACTTCTTCTGATGCTCTTGAATCCAGTAATCTATACATCTATTTATTTTTATATTTGTGCATTCTAATTTATATATAGATCGTAAAAATTTTGATTAAGAAACTCAGTAAAGAAAAATAGTATTAACTGGTTACACTATAATTTTATGTTTAAAATTCATATTAATATTTTATAGAAGAATATTTAAAATAATCAATCCTAACTATATAAGTGAAAAAGAGATAGTAGTACTTATATATTAATTTGCGTTTTTTTTTGTAAAAGAGGATTGTGGAACAGTAATGGTAAAAATTTCTATAATTGGATCCGGAGTCGTTGGCTCTGCCACGGGAAAAGGATTTCATAAGCTAGGTCACAACGTTCTCTTCTATGATATTTCTAAAAATAGAATAGAAACGTTAAAGAAAGAAGGCTTTAAGATCGCTCATAATGTCAAGGATGCTTTGCAGCAGAGTGATATTACGTTTGTATGTGTTAATACACCTACTGGTGATAATGATGAACAAGATTTATCACAGGTTAAATCTGCTCTCTTTTCCATAAAAGAAGCATTAAATGAATCTACTAAATATAACTTGATAGTCTTTAGAAGTACTATGTTACCAGGGACTATGAATGAAATAGTCATTGGTTATCTGGATCAAGAGTGTAAACAAACAAGAGGTAAAGATTATGATGTATGTTATAATCCAGAATTTTTAAGACAAGAAAGTGCATATGAGGATTTTTTTATTCCTGATAGGGTAATTATAGGAGAAGATTTTGAAGGCAGTTCCAAATTATTACAAGAATTGTACAAACCTCTTACGGAAAAAATTATTGTTACCAGTCCTAAGGCTGCAGAGATGATAAAGTACACATCAAATTGCTTCTTGTCATTAAAAATATCATTCTTTAATGAAATCGGAATGTTGTGTAAAGAAATAGGTATAGATGATAGAGCCGTAAGTTTAGGTGTATCTCTAGATAAACGTATAGGTAAATATGGCACTATCGCAGGTAGACCATTTGAAGGTGCATGTTTGCCAAAAGATACAAGAGCATTATCTACATTTATCAGAAAGAGAGGATGGACACCCGACTTGCTTAAAGTAACTTTAGATATAAACAAAAAAATTGAAGAATTAGTAACAAAAACTGCACTAACAAAATAAAAATAATATATTTTATATATTATTTTATTAAAAATTAATATACAAATCAAATAAAATCTTTTAATAATTTTATCTGCCTGTAGTTTTTGTTACTATTTTATTTTTTATAAATATTACAATAATAGTCAAAAAATTTCTTTAATGAAATTAATTGTCTGTTCTCTATAGATATATAGAAGGACGCAAAAACAGTAGAGAAGAATAGTCTCTCTTGTGGTGGTAATTCAATAAGATGTCCTATAATGTCAGCAGCATCCCAAGAATCTCCTGCACCTGTTAAATTTCTTATAATCGTATTTTTGATGTTATATTCGAAATATACCTCATCGCCATAAGAACAAGCACAACCATATCTAGTATGCAGGTCGATAAATACTCCTAATTGTTTTGCTAATTCTTTAATAGCTATTTCTATATTGTTACGGTTATATTTTTTACTTAAGTA
>DASUZI010000221.1:0-18216 GCA_036376955.1 Nitrososphaeraceae archaeon | reverse complement strand
CATAATTCGCTTTTTTCTTAATCATTTAAGAAATGTATATATCTTAAAGTTATAATTGTTATTTTTTTGCTTATAGTTAGGTTAGAAACATGATCCCTCTCACAATATTTAATTTAATAATAATTGATGTATTATAATTATAAAGAAAATTCCAACGATGATTAAACTTATACCAGCAGCAAATAGCAATCTGAAATTACCATTTCTTAACTCTCTTTTTAAAGTGTCAAATTTTAAAAACTTTAGCACCTTTCTAACTAATTATTAAAAGGACGTCCAACTTAAATAGTATTTATTTTTACTGCTCTCTTATACTTTCTAACTTTGAAACTACTTGCCAAAGTGATGTTCTGATATATGATTCCATATGTCTATTTTGGGTTAAGCTATCGAGCATACTCACTGCATTAGCTGCCCTAACTGAGATACTCCCATTTTTTTCTTCTTTTAAAATATCATAAATATCCTTTATTTGGTTGCGTATAACCCTGGGAAGATCTTTGTTCTCCTTAAAAGATTCCAAAGTCGAAATTGTACTTTCAAGCCTTTCTGTATTTTCTTTATCACGGATTTCTTTTTTTGATTTCATAATAGCAAACTAAACCTCGATTTTATGGAGAATAAAAAATAGTTCACTATTACTTATTTATATGTTTTTAATTCACATAAATTTAAATGAACTGTAAAATATTCAAAAAGAGATTTAGTGTATAGATTAAATATTCCTAAATATCTAAACTATCTATGGAATGTGCAGTTTATGATACATATGTAACAAAAAAAGATGGAAAAATTATGCATTTTGATGTGATTGTAGAAGCTAGTACTCCGCAGGAAAAAGCAATTGAATATGGAAAGGAATTTTTGGCACAAGTAGGCCAGGGTGATCAGACAATGACCCAAGAAGAATGCCAATTTTGTCACGTCCAGGAAGCTCCACCGGTAGTTGCAAAGGATATTGAAAATAGGGGCTACTTCATTCAAAAGATGGAAGGATGTCCATAATTTTTTCTTATTTATTTAATATTCTTCAATTTATAAATTTATAACTCACAAACTATTGTATCTGCAAGTTTTAGCAATACTATTCATTTGATATGGATTATAATTTTACAAATCTATCAAATGCATTTGATCAACTAAGCAAATTTCGAGCCTACTCTTTGTCAAAGCACCATGAGAGGTATCTTTTTCCTTATATATGTGGAACATATTTTTCTTACCGCAAAGTAGATATCTTGAGAATAAAAGCAATAGCAGATGCAGTTAGTAATAAATCAGCTGATCTTATTAAATATTTAGAAGTAGGTTGTGGCAATGGAGATTTTCTTGAAAAGGTGAGAGAATATCTTCCTAATGCTAAAGGAATAGAAAGTAATATAGATTTATTTTATTCATTTGGTAAAATAAAACCAGATTATATAGAAATAACTGATGTGAAATATGGTATAGATGAGTACAAGGATATTATATTTGTTGGATGGATGGACCCTGGACAAGATTATAGAAATAATATAGCAGATAAAACAGATATCGTAATAACTACACTTGATTCTGGTTTAAGTTTAGCTGCAGAATATGAAGGACATGGTTTCAAAAAAATAGTAAAATGGATTACACCATCCTGGGAAGACGTAAATATTGAAATTAATAACCATTTCTATTCAAATCTCGATTCTAAAAGTTTACAATTCCTTTCAAATTTAAGAGGAGCACATAATTTTTGGTATATCTATTCTAAAAACGATATAAAAAGCGATTTATTAATAGATGCTCTAAAAAAACAAATTCAAGAAGAAAAAGAAGATAACACTTTATCATACGATTTTGAAAAGATTCTCGATAAATGCGGATTTTCATTTCTTCAGTCTCTAGATAATACCAGTTTAAACTCTCAAACCAAATTATGGGAAATAGATTTTCTCAACAATATAGAACATAACAAGACTTAAAGTAACCATACATATTAGTATCATAGACTAATAATGGAAATTAAAATTTTAGGAGCTGCTAAGGAGGTAGGTCGTTCTGCATTCTTGGTCAGTAATGAAAACTCTAACATTTTATTGGATTATGGAGTTCTTCTCAAAAAAGAGCCTCAATTCCCCCTTCATGTTAAACCAAAAGATTTAAACGCTATAGTATTATCTCACGCCCATTTAGACCATTCAGGATTTCTCCCTTCTTTATTTTTATCCTCCACTAATTTTCCTGTTCTTGCAACTCATCCTACTATTGAATTATCTCAATTATTAATTGAGGATATGATAAAAATTTCTGGATTTTATCTTCCTTTTGAGAATATAGATTTAGACAGAATGATAAGATGTCATAAAAATTTAGAGTATCGAGAACCATATAATATAAAAGAAACTTACGTAACACTTTATGAGTCTGGACATGTTTTAGGAGGCTCAACAATTGTTGTTGAAAATAAAGGAAAGAGAATATTTTATACTGGAGATATTAATACAAGAGGGTCTAAGATTTTGAGACCTGCTGATTTAGAAATAGATGAAATAGACCTAATGGTAATTGAAAGTACTTATTCACAAACTAATCAAATGCCTAGATCACAGTCTGAAAAAGAGTTATTGGAATTTGCATATAAAATAATCGATAACAATGGTACATTATTTATTCCGGCTTTCTCAGTGGAGAGAGCCCAAGAGATAGCATGTGTTTTTAAGGCCAATAAATTTCCTCATAAAATCGTAATGGATGGAATGGCACTTAAAGTTAACGAAATCATGCTAAAGTATCCTGAATATATAAGAGACCCCATTGTTTTCAAAAAATATATAGAAGAGGTAGAATGGATTAGGGAGTGGAAAAATAGACGAAGAATGGTTAAAGAACCTTGTGTAATTATTTCCCCTGCCGGAATGTTAGTTGGAGGATCTGCTATTTTTTATATGCAAAATATTATGATGTCGGATAAGAATGGTATTGCTCTTGTTTCTTATCAAGGGGAAAATACGCCTGGAAGAATGTTACTTGAAAAAGGTACTTTTAAATTAAATGGAAAAATAAAAAAATGTCTTGCGGAAGTGAAACAATTCGAATTTTCTGGTCACAATAGTAGAGATGAATTATTTGAAATACTAGACAATATAAAAGGAAATCCAAAAGTCCTTACGGTTCATGGAGATGGGAATTCTTGTATAAAATTTGCAGAAGAAATAACTGAAAAATATGGATTTGATGCTATAGCTCCTGATTCTGGGGATATCTTTAAAATTTAACTTTAAACATGCCCTGTAAACTTAGGCCTGATTCAGCTATGTTCACAAATAAGACTTTATTTCTAATAGTTGTATTATACAAATAAATCAACAACTTTATCAATTGTATACCTGTTCTAGATCACAATTTCTTCTTTGGTTTGTTACTATAACAAGGATAGTAATCATTAAAACTCTTAGTTTCTATATATTATTGAAGAATTGCATTACTCTTTCTATCCGACTTCTCTCTAAAGTAAATATGCAGTATGTTTTAGATGTATAAATGTACAGGTTTGAGGATACAATGGACCACTATCTGTGTAAACAGTATGCTTACCATTTTTGGAGATGGAGATCTGATAAAATTCTCTGCTACAAACATGTTTCCTTTAATATAAAAGCAGAAATTCTTTTCCTTTTGTTATAAATTTTGCATGACTAAATCATAATCCAACTGCATATAAAAATATGACTTAGTTTCCCCTGATCGAATATATCTAATGCTTTAGAAGTATTTCGGCAACTCACATCCTAGAAAATACAAATACAAAGAATACTTAACTACCTAGTGGATGTTCAGTTTCTGACACAACTAAATCTATTCTGTTAAATTAAGAGCAATTACAAAATAATAAATATAAAAGTAATTGAATATAATAGTTCAAATATTGATAATAAAAAATACAGATCCATTTAAACTTAAAAAATGTACTTCTTGTAAAAAAGACATTATATTAAACGTAAAATATTTTACTTATCCATTATCACTTCAATATTTTTGTATTGGATGCGCTCAAAAGGAAATTCCGAAAATAATAGAAACATTACAAAATGATTTAAAAAAAATAAATAATTAGAAAATCAACATTTTTTCGAAATATGATTAACGAGATTTAAAATGATGGTTACATTTAACAAAATGAATATTGTTCCTGTAGATCCCTTAAGATCCATCAATAGTGGCCAAGTTTTTCTATGGGAGAAATATAACAATTCTTGGTACGGAATAGATGGAAATTATGTACTAAAATTAACTCTCAATAATAAAGAATTATTTAAGTTCAATGTAAATGTAAAAAACCATTTAGAATTGGAGAATATTGAAATTGATTATAATTCTTCTCCAGAAAATAAGAATTGGATTTATCATTATTTTAGATTATACGATAACCAGGAAAAAATAAATAAAACATTATCAAAGGACCAAATTATTTTCAACATCTACAAGAAATACAGAGGTTTAAGATTAATACGACAAGATCCTTTTCAATGTATCATTTCTTTTGTATGTGCGAGTAACACTAATATAAAAAGAATAAGATATATGCTTAAAAATATTTCAAGAAAATTTGGTAAAAAAGTAATCTACGACGGTATAGAATTTAATTTATTTCCGAATGTAAATGAATTGAGTCAAGCATCAATTCAGGATTTAATTGATTGTGGTTTGGGATATAGAGCTAAATTTGTTAGATCTATATCAAATGAGATCAAATCCAATCTTGATCTAAAGTCATTAAAAGATATGAAGTATCTTCATGCAAAATCAGAATTAACTAAACTTTATGGAATAGGTAACAAAATCGCTGATTGTATTCTTTTATTTTCATTAGAAAAAACAGAAGCATTTCCAATAGATATATGGGTGTATAGATGCTTATGCCAATATTATGGATGGATGTTTGAAAACATCAGTATAAAAAAAAATAAAAAAATATCAGAGAAGGAGTACAAATTAGTTCTTAAAAATATTAATGAATATTTTGGAGAATATTCAGGGTACGTCCAACAATACCTATACTATCATATCAGGGATTCAAATAAAAGAAAGTGGTAACTTGAGGAAGTAAAAAATTTTGAAATGATAAGAGTTCAATTAACGAGCATCGGTAAGATTCAATGTAATTTGATTGTTTTCTTTTCTAAGAGAATCTATTGTACCAAAAACATCAATATCATCTAATGTAGAGGAAGCGTCTACAAAGATAGAATATCTATTTAGATCTTTTGTAGAATTAGATAAAGGAATTATTAATTGAACCGTTTGATTTTCACTAACTGTAAAGGTTGTTTGATCTTGGGAGATTTCAGAATCTGTAGACTTGTCTCTCAATTGGGCATTGACATCCCAAGTTTGGGCTAAATATTTGTCAGCATTAATCAGTTTAACTATTACACTCATTTCAGAATCTTGAGAGTAACTATCACTTAAAGAAAAAATTGATAAAACTAAGATACCTGTTATTAGTAATATTGTACGATTACAAGAATTATGATCCATGAATATCATAAAATAAACATCTATTTATATAATTCACTCTAATTTTAGATTCTCTTTTGTAAATTCTTGTAATATTATGAACAAGAAAAAAATATTGATTTTATATTTTTTGATTACAAATAAGAAAAGTGAATTATTTTGTAAGAGGTTAGTTTTGCTACATTAGACAAATTTAGATATCAATACATCTTCAGAGTATATTTCAGAAACTCATATTACTAATATTTCAGTTCATTTTTCTATTATAAAGTAATTATAGGTAGAATCTAAAATGAATTGGGTTTACACTAAATAATGCTTATTCATTCATCTTTTATTTATATATACACCACTCGTTGTTTAATTTCATATGATTCTGTTGTTTTTAAGCATACCATTTTGATTGAAATTTTATTTTCCTTATATTAAATACCCAAAAACATTCTAATAGATAAATTTTTTTATGTAATACAAATATCAATACATCAATTGTTTGAAAATAGAAGAAAAAATTGGAAATGTGAATATGATGAAACTGTCTACAAAATTTACGATTGGAATAATAATCTTGCTGGGTATTTCTATCCAAGTTATAATATACAAACAAAGAGTGAAATGGAAGAAGAAGAAATTATTGTGAAAATGAATGAAAAAAAGGAAAAAATACATGGCGGTCATTTAATGGTTCCATTTTTAAAATTAGATCTTTTAGATATTGATTATCTGAATATAGATGACACTATTTCCCGTTTACAAAACAGTATACAAAGAGCCATAATATGGCAGAAATGGATTGAAAATAATAAAACGAGATTTAATTTAACTCAGAGCTTGGTTTGTACATCTAGAGAAGATAGGAATCTATTGGCAGTTCTTTTTAAGCTTAATACAGAAGTAGTATTGGATGAGAAAGTAATTGTAAAAGAAATTACACCTCTACTCGATCAGTTACATATGGATGAATTATTATAATTTTCCTTTAATACTATTATTATATTACAAAAATAATACATTTATTATAGTTGTTGAGAAAAGTACAAACTATAACAAAGTAAAAGTTGACATAATTGATCTAATAATACAGAAATTTAATGATTTTACAAATCCAATCCCAATATATATTCTCTGGTTGCAATGAATTAGAATACCATTAAATAAGTAGGTCTAAAAACGTTGAAGTTAGGTTATTGATGATATTAATAATAAAAACCACTATACTTAAGAGATAATTTTTTCTACTAATATTTCCTAGCCTGAATTATCCAATTCAATAAACTCATATTTTTGTATTCCAGTATAATAAATAATAACAGAAGCTATTTTGTTTACATCGTCATTTTGTAAATTTCTATGGGCGCTACCAGGATTAAGTATTTGTGTCCTATTAATTTTCTTATTATCTTTTTTGTGAGTGTGACCACATATAAAGATATCATAATAATTAGCAAGAATTAATGATTTTTTTATCTCGTCGTTTGTTCCATGATAAATTCCAAATAGTTCATCATCTAATTTGAGCTCTCCAAAATCGCCCTTAAGCTCCCCCGCTATTGTTGTAAAACTTTTAACGAGACCAATTTTTTCACCATCATTATTTCCCAGTACACCTACAAACTTGATATTTTTTTTAAGATTTTTAAATTCAAGAACAATACCAGGATATATATAATCTCCTGCATGTATAACATAGTTTACTTCATATTCGTTAAAAATTCTTATTGCATGTTTCACATTGATTATATCGTCATGGGAATCCGAAATTATCCCAATTTTCATTACAATAAAAACACAACGCTATGTTTTATTTTTTGTGTTTAGTAATAAGTATAGAAATATCATCAATCAATAAAAATATTCATATTCGAATCACTTTCTTTACAATTTTAAAAATATGATTTGTTAATATTCTATGTGGGTTTATAATTAAAAAAAGTTTTCTGTTGTAATAATTTATATTATAAACAGCTTAATAATAAATGAAATGAACCAATTTGTTCATTAGCAGTATTATAAAATCTATAATTCCAATAAAGTTAAAGACTCTTAAAAAATTAGGAAATTAAATTATTTAAATATTTATCAAGCTTCTCACAAATCTAAACTATTAAATAAAAAAAACTTGATTCATGTTTATTGAAAAGATTTTTTTTGATATTTGATGTTGGACAGACATTAATAAATGAATGGGATTTTATAGATTTTTTTGATAAAAAGCTTTTAGAATTAATTAACGGATTTGGTGGAAGAATAGATCGTAGAAATTACATTACACTAAAAAATAATATCATAAAAAATAGACTGATTGGAAATGGTGGATTAGATGAATTAATCATTACTATTTGCAGACTCATTCTTCCTATAGGTTATGATAAAATCATATTAAAAAAAATTAAACCTGATTTATTAGATGGAATCAGAAAATTAGTTTGTCTTAATTATGGTGCAAAAAAAGTTGTCGAAAAACTCTCACAATATCATGAGCTAGGGTTAATATCTAATGAACCCAAAGAAACACTAGAACCATTGGTAAATTCAAATATATTTTCCCTATTTAATAGAATATCTATTCTATCAAAAAGAAAGATGAAAAAACCTCATTGGAAGTTACTTCTTGACTTGATAAATATGACAGGATTTCCAGCTAGTAGATGTATAATGATCGGAGATCGTTTGGATATTGATATTTGCCCTGCAAATCAATTAGGCATGAAAACAATAAGATTTACAGATTCTCTTTTTAATTTACAATCCCCGAAAGTGAAATATGAAATTCCTACGCATACTGTAAGAAAATTAGAAGAAATTACTAATGTCATTCAATATATTTGAGTTTTATTTCTATGTTATTATATCTTTAATTCTATCACTTGATATCGCTTCCTTTATTTCCATAGCAATTCTTCTTCCTACTCCAAATGTAGTACCATAATAATATTTCGTATAAGGACTGGTAGTGGATAAAATAGGATTTCCCGGAACACGAAAGGATACATCATATACAAATATATCTAAATCTTTAGTGATAATACTTTGAAGAGAAAAAGGACCTATTAGTCCTGGTGGATATTCTTCTTTAACAGTATTTACAAATTTATCTCCTATATCAAATACTTTTTCCAACATTGATTCACGAATACTAGCCGGTGTATGTCCGATCTCTATGTTTTGTAATTCAATATTTAATTCTAATTGTTGTTTTGCTGTTAGCGAGGTTGTAAAATCATGTAGATTTGTTTGTAATCTACGTTCTATACCCAAAAATTCGAGATCCTTTTTCAGAGGAGAATAAAAGAAATTAAAATTAAAATAAGTACCGATTACATATTCTTCAATTATTGCTGATTCCAGATCTGTTTTACTAATTAATCCACTTTTTATTTTTATTTTGGTTTTCTCCAAATAATCATTATAAGAATTAACAAAGAAAAATGCACGTTCCAACTTCCTTTTTGCTTCCTGAATTTTGACGATAGATGGTCCTGATATTTCAGTAGGTTTTTTTAATAGTGGATGATTAATTTTAGATTTATTCAAGAGGTAATACTGATTTTTAGGTGCTGTTCTCTCTTCTGCTCTTAACAATTTCCTATTTCCAAAAACAGGTATTAATAAATTATTTTCTATATTGTTATATCCAAGGTATACCGAAAAAGCTCGATGAGCTACCATTAAAACATTCAGGTCTCTTAATTTTTTTTGATGCTCAGGGTTTATGATATCGATGAATCTATCTAGAACTATTACAGTATTAGATAATCTTTTAAATCTAAAGTAAGGTGTTTCTCTCCCTTTTTGACAGATACAAACAGTCCTAATACATTCATCGACAGCACCATCCATCACTTCAAGAGCTGAATGACTACCCAAAATACCAATATTGATATTTTCCTTATCATAATTTTTAACAATATCAAAAATTTGAGCCGAATTAATCATTATTTATGAAATTTTACTGGTACAATAAATTGTTTAAGGTATAAGTTTGAGACTATTATATATTTTTATTTTTATTGATCTCATTCTCAATTGCTTTCTTTAAATCCTCATCGTTTTTATCGGTATAGTCTATTCTTAAAGTTGTCGCAATAGATTCAAGTTTTTCCCGTTCAATATTAGTATTTTCGTTTTTATATTTATCTAAGTCTCGTTTTGCTTCGATCTTGGCTTTTTCAAATTCTGCGGTAGCCTTACCAAAAGATTTTGCTAATTCAGGGATTTTTTTTACTCCAAAGAATAAAACAACTATAATAACGATAATAAAAATCCATTCAAAACCAAATGGCATCTGCATTAAAAGATTGCCCAAAGTTATCAAACCTTTTTCTAAGTATAGTTAACATCAATTACAATTTAAGTGTTAAATAACTTAGCACACTTTTTATTAAATACACTTCATAAATAATATAATATTTCTCTAACTAGGTAAACATTAATAATTATACAATAATACAAAATTATCCCTATGCAATATCATAAAGCTGCGTTCCTTGGACAAGAACGTTCAAGAAAAGCTCAGATGAAACTATTCGAGTACACAGGATTTTCCATGTTAACTTATACGATTAAAAAAGGAAGTTCTGGATTTGAACCAGTAGGAGAAGAAATGCTTGTTGGAAATTTAAACAACGGTAGGGAAATAATTATATTTATCTGTGACAAGGACGGCTATGCAAAAGCTCAATCTAAATCCATGACAATCGATGAAGGTAATAAGATAGTCGAAAAAATGGTTTTTGATGGTTTTATTAAATTTGATGGAGAAATCAAAACGGTAATCTAAATTCATTTTGAGAAGGTCTAACATGATTGTATATCATTTACAATCACGTCAATACTTCTGTTCCTATATAATCTCTCCCTTGTATAGCATTAGATAAATTGGTTGGATTGGAAAGAATTACTTTTGTTCTTATTTTAGATCTCTCTATAACTTTTAAAGCTATGATATCCAGTAAATCGTATTCACCAGCCATTGAACTTTCTTTCAATAATAGGGTTAGTAATTTACCTAATTCAATTTTTTCAAATAATTGTGCATCATTATTTTTCCTCGGATCGGAATCATAAATTCCGTTGACGTCAGTTGCATTGATAAATTCACTTGCTCTAGTTTTTTCTGCAATTAAAGCTGATGTAGCATTAGTACTTTGTCCAGGATGTAATCCGCCTGATACGATAATTTTATTGCTTTCCATAAACCTACCTACCTCATCTAATGAGTGCGGAATTTCAGGATAGGCGTAATTACCTAATGAAGCAATGAGCAACTTTGCATTTACTCTTGATATGGCGATACCTAGCAAATCAAGGCTTGCTTCATCAAGTCCTAATTTTCTTGCGAATTTGATATATAGTCTTGCTATACTGCCACCTCCGGTAATAACTATTAATTGTACATTATTAGTAAGATTAATTAAAACATCGCTATATTGTTTGAAAATGTTGTAATAGTTATTGCTATCTTGGACATGTGTATCTGAAAGACTGAATATACTTCCACTCAACTTTATTACTACCCTTTTTTTTTGCAGATAATCAACCATCTCTATCCCCTTTTTAAAGATCGATATTCTTCAATACTTTTTCAAGCTTTTCTCTATTTCGTTCAGGTGTATAAATACGAATCATATCCAAAAAACCTGCAATTGAATCAATTAATGGAATATCGGAAGTAGGTGTTTCGAACTCTAAATCTTTATCAACTAACATTATTGAATTTAATTCTTTCTTTGAAGGAGTTAGTGGCATTGAGGGAGCTTGAGAGATATCTATAAATATTAAGCTTTCATCGATGTCTAAATATTCTTTTATTCCCCCTAAAAAATCTCTAATATATTTACCTGCCAACCCTTTATCAAAAGCATTATGTTTGTTTTGTAAAAATTTTTCGTAAACACATTTGAATAGGTTTCTTTTTTTATAATCCAACGCCAAATCTGAGGCAAATTTATTCTCCTTCAATGAACAAATAATATCTATAGTTTTATCATCAGTGTAGTCTAAATATTCTTCAATGGCAAAATTCGAAAAATTAAGCTGGTTATCTGCGCTTATAAGAGAATGTAATAACATTACTTCACCTGCTCTAACCGTTTTATGAAAATATACAGCTTTAAACATTTGATATCTAGAGATCAACATGGATTCAAGAGAATTAATTGCAGATTTATCAATACCTAAGTGACCATTTGAAAGAACTTCAAGGGAGCTAATTAACCTGTGATAATCAACTTTTCCATACTCTGCACCAGTAAAGAAACTATCTCTAGGCAAATAATCCATAATATCTACTGATAAACTACCTGCTATAATCTCATCATAGAACATTTTTTGAGACTCTCCAAAAGAAAGCTTACATACGTAGTCACCATCATATCCATATTTATCCAAAATATCAATGATAATTGTTTCTTTGATGATTCTTTTTCCAATTATTTCATGATTGATTTTATTTGACTCTTTCTCTCTTAAAACTTCTTCAAAAAGATGAGAAAAAGGTCCATGCCCTATATCATGTAATAATGCCGCTATCCGTAAACTTTCCACATCCTCCTTACAAGTGATGTACCCTTTATTTAGAAGAGACTCTGCCGCTAGTCCTGCTAAATGCATAGCTCCTATGGAATGTTCGAACCGGGTATGCTGAGCACTAGGATATACTAAATGCGCGCCTGCTAACTGTCTTATTTTTCTTAATCGTTGGAAAAATTCAGTGTCAATTAATTTTTTTTCTAAATCTGTAATAGGAATATACTTATGTATAGGATCGGTTATTTCTCCTGTAAATTCTAAAATCATTTAAGTAACATATTAAATAATATATTTTCTTATAAATGATATTGATATGACAAAAACAAATAATCCTATTTTTTAGTATAATTCGTAATTGCAATTATATGTAATTATTACAGAGGTAACCTATTAATTCAAGATCACTTACCTTCAATAACAAGAGAGGAATTATTGTTTGTTGTAACAATTAGTATTGATGCATAAATGAATGGGTTAATTTAATTGTATACATGTATACACGTTCTAGTAACAATTCTTATTTTTGTTAATATAAAAATAGTAGTAATAAGCATAGATTCTCTCTGTACTATCCTTATAACCTCACTTCCTCAAACTCATTTGTATGAGGAAAGCGGTCAATCGTTTGAATGCATGTAGTTGTAATCTTCAGGATAACACGTAGGATGACTACATTTTGTGTGAACTATGCGCTTACCATATTTGTTACCTTATCGTAATCAAAAGAGGTCTCGACTACAAATTTTTTTGTAATATAATACAAATTTTAGTTTTGTAAACTGGATCAATGGTAGTCCATAGCTTGTGGCTAATTTCACATGTGAATGACAGGTTCTTCTATTGGGAATTCAATTATTATTTCCTTTATTTTATAGTTGATAATAATTAACTCGCCTAAATCAACTATAAACAGAAACTAGTTCCTATTACAATCTTTGAATTATTCTAATATCTTGGAGGTCGTTCTCAAACTCATTCTATAAAGTAAAATACCGAGAATAAATGAGAACAATAAAGTTTATGGTCTATTTCTGATGATTTATATAAAATTTTTCATGATAGGACCTTCACTCTAATAGATCTTCCGTTAAGTTAACAATACTTTCCTGGGAAAATAAGCATATTAAAAAAATGTCTAAGGCATATGTTAAATAATGAGTATTTAATATTAAAATAATTTAAATATTTTTTATTAATAAATACCAATCGTGCTCAATTTAAGTATATATTTTATTTACTTTAAAGATACAAATCCAAATTCTTTATAGGCATCAATAAACAATAACCTGTAAGTTATTAAATAATTGTTTTAACTCAGTACATGATCCAACTATATCAAGATTTATACTAGATTGAATTGAAATTTTTGCACTTCTGAATACTAATCCCTTTTCGCAATATTTTATTTCACGTAACTTATCTAACCGTTCGCTAATAACATCATCAGTTTTTAAAATATGTCCTCTTTGTGCATAAAGTATTATTCGCATATCAGTAATCAAAACGTTATATTTTTTTTCACCATATTTCACACTTGATTTGCTGTGAAATCTAATATTTTCGTCAGGGAGAAGAAATTCTTGAATCGACATATTTGTTATCCTCAAATGATATGGGTAGAATTATTTATCAACTATAGTCATAACTAATTATCCAAATTGATAATTTAATTAAATTAATACATTTACAAAAATAAAATTATCAAATAACATTAAAAATATTATCTCATTCATTAATATATAAGCATCTCATTTAATAATAGATATAAAATATATTTCACCATGTAGATATTTAAATAAATGCCCACAGAAATGTCTCTAAGAGATCATTTTTATGAAATGAGATCTAGGATATTAAGGGTTTCTATAATAATTTTAATAATTATTGTATTTTGTATTACATTCGGATTCAAGGTTTATCCAATTAATATACACATAATACATGTTCCAAGTATTATTTATCTTCCATTTATCGATCCAAATCCTTTTAATAATATAGCTATTCAAGTTACCTCTTTTATGAAAGATACTTTACTTCCAGTAGAAGTTAAACTTATTCAGACTGCTCCAGGCCAGGCTTTCTTTGCACAAATATATGTTGCTGGTTTGATAGGAATTATTATTGCAGTACCCTTACTAATTAGAGAACTGTATGAATTTATCCTACCTGCAATAGAAGAAAAGGAAAAGAGAAGAATTAATTTCCTTAAAATGTTAATTCCAACTATAGGATTATTTATTGTAGGTGTAATATTTTCATATCTACTTGTAATTCCCTTTACACTGGATTTCTTGTACAAATATGGCGAATCAATTGGTGTAGAAACATTTTTAAATATTAATGACTTTATTACTTTTGTCTTACAATTTTTAATTGGTTTCGGAATTTCATTTGAACTTCCACTGATAATGTATGTTATATCCTTATCTCAGATAATAGACCACAACTTTTGGAAAAAAAAAATCCGATATTCAATAATTATAATTGTAGTTTTTGGAGCTATTATTACTCCTGATGGTAGTGGTGTAACAATGTGGCTAATTGCTGGACCAATGATTTTATTATATTTAATAGGTATTTTTCTTGTGCAAACTAAATTGGCCGACAAACAAGTTTGACATTATTAATTCCCTTTTCATTTTCTGTACTATTATTTGAAAAGATTAAATCTTAAGAGAATGTTAAGAAGGTAGAGATAGTGACGCAAAAATACTTCATTAAAGATGAAAATAAAACAAGTAACGATATATCAGACCTACCTGAAAATAAAAATGTTATATTACTGTCAGCTATTTATTCTGGTGAAGATCAAAAAGTTTTATTAAAATTTTATGATCCTGAGTTAGATGTGATATATTTCTGGAAAGATAGAACTAATCATAAACCATATTGTTATACGAAGATAGAATATAAAGATAGAGTAGAAGAAATTATAAAAAAAGAGCCAAAGTACAATATACAACATAAAAGAAAAAAGGAGTTAATCTCTGATAAGGAAATAGATATAATAAAAATTATTGCCCCAGATCCTTTATCAATAGGAGGAACTGATAATAGTATAAGAGAAAAAATTACAGCATGGGAAGCTGATATAAAATACCATGAAAATTATCTTTATGATAATTCACTTATTCCAGGTACTTATTATTATAGAAAAAATGATATTATTTATCAATATAAATATGAAATAGATCCCCTTATACGTGGTAAACTCTCTGAATTAATTGATAACAATCATCAAGACGTACTAGATAATAAATCAACGAGCTATAATTATTATATCGCTCAGTGGATTAACTTATTAAATCAACCAATTCCAAATATAAAGAGAATCGCAATAGATATTGAAGTAGAATCGGAAGAAGGACGAATTCCTCATCCACGGGATCATGACAAAACCATAACTGCTATAGGATTAGCAGGTAACGATGGTTTCAGAAAAGTATATGTCTTAAATAATGGGTCGAAGGAAAAAAAACAACTTATTCCGGAAGCAGAAATAATTGAAACCGAAAAAGATTTAATCCTAGCTGCATTTAAAGATATTAAAAAGTATCCCATCATACTTACCTTCAATGGAGATGACTTTGATCTTCCATATTTATACATGAGATCTCAGGACACAAGAATAGATCCTACAAATAAAGAAATCATAAAAAAAGAAGATATTCCATTTATTGTAAAAAGAGATAATTTTATAAAAAGAGGGATGCAGGCTGAACCTGTGAATCTCAAACATGGGATCCATATTGATTTATTTAGGACCTTCCAAAATAGATCTGTTCAAATATATGCATTTAACCACAAATATGCAGAATATACACTAAATGCTATTTCCGAAGCTCTACTTAATGACCATAAAATAGAATTTGAAGGCGATATAACAGACATACCCATGCACAAACTGGCTGAATATTGTTTAAAAGATGCTGATCTCACATTAAGACTCTCAACTTTTAATGATAACCTCTTAATAAAGCTATTAATTGTAATTTCTAGAATATCTCATTTACCAATTGATGACGTTTCAAGATTTGGAGTAAATCAATGGATTAGGGGTATGTTATATTTTGAACACAGACAAACTAATTCTCTAATACCGCGAAGAGATGAGCTCATATCTAAGGGAGTATCGTCTACTACTGCTATAATTAAAGAAAAAAAATACCGTGGTGGTCTTGTAGTAGAACCTAAAGTAGGAATACATTTTAATGTAGTAGTTGTTGATTTTGCGTCACTTTATCCTAGTATTATAAAAGTTCATAATCTATCCTATGAAACTGTAAATTGTTCTCACCAATCTTGCAAAAATGATCCAGAACAACAAATTCTTGAAACTAAGCATTGGATATGTAAAAGAAGAAGAGGTTTGACATCTCTTCTCATTGGTTCTCTAAGAGATTTGAGAGTAAGATATTATAAACAACTTTCAAAAGATAAAACAACAACTATAGAGAATCGTCAGCTTTACGAAGTTATTAGCCAGGCTATAAAAGTAATATTAAATGCAAGTTATGGTGTTATGGGAGCAGAAATATTTCCACTCTATTGTCTACCGGTAGCTGACGCTACTGCAGCCATAGGAAGAACAACAACAACACGAACAATCGAAAAATGTAAGCAAATTGGTATTGAAGTAATATATGGTGATACAGATTCATTATTTTTAAAAAATCCATCTTCTGATAAAGTAAAAGATATTTCAAAATGGGCAAGAAGTCAGTTAGAGGTAGACTTAGAAATAGACAAAACATACAGATATGTTGTCTTTAGTGATTTAAAAAAGAATTACTTGGGCGTCCTTGGTGATGGAACAGTAGATGTAAAAGGATTAACAGGTAAAAAATCACATACACCTCCATTCATACGAAAGGCATTTTACAAAATACTGGAGATATTAAAAGAAGTTAACTCTGAAAATGATTTTAAAAAGGCGAAAGAGGAAATCAAAAAAATAATAAAGAGTTATGCAAATGATTTAGAAGCTGGAAAAATTCATCCTTCAGAATTAAGTTTTAATGTTATGGTTAACAAATCACCTGATCGATATGGAGAAAAGACAAATAATTCCAAAATAAAATCAATAGATGGAAAAAATATTGATTTTATAACCTACAAAGGACTACCCCAACATATAAAGGCTGCAATGTTACTACATCAATCAGGAAGAGAGATTAAAGCTGGTGACATAATTTCATATGTAAAAACAAAAACTAATGATGGCGTAAAACCTGTTAACTTGCTTAAAAATATAAATGAGATCGACACAGAAAAATATCTTGAAGCTATGGAAGCAACTTTTGATCAAATATTATCTGCATTAGACTATAATTTTAAATCGATATTAGGAAAAGATAGACAAGCTAATTTAGATGAATTATTTTGGTCCAAAAGATAAGAAAAATACTAATAATGATAAACTTGAAACAATTTAATTTGTAACTTTGTAGAGTAAAACAATTGAATATTTTAGAAACCTTGGAGAACTTTTTTGTCGCTCCTGAGAAAACTAATGCCAAATGCAGTTTTGGAGATTTTCCGACAAAAATCACATTTCAAGATTCCGATGCAATTCTATACGGTGTACCTCTGGATATTACTACTACTTTTGGTAAAGGTACTTCCTTAGGTCCTGAAGCAATTAGAGTAACATCTGCAAAACAAATAGAATCTTTTTTATTAGATGAAAACGAAGAAATTTTTGAGAAAGTAAAAATATATGATATAGGTGACCTAGCACTAGTCAATCTGAAAAGTAATAATAAATATGAAAAACTTTTAAAGAATAATTTGAAAATGATCTCAAAAATAATCAAAATTAATTCATTAATAAGAAAAGAAAAAAAGATCCCGATAATATTAGGAGGAGAACATACATTATCATATTTTAGTATACAATCAATTGCACACGAGAATCCTATCATAATTCATTTTGATGCCCACCGAGATATGAAACCAATATATGACCAAAAAAAAATTTGTCATACTACTCCATTTTATCATCTTATCGATGAAGGTCATATTAAAGGTAAGGACATTATTCAAATTGGAATTCGTCAAAGCGACAAAGAAGAAAATGATATTGCTACTAACAATCGTGTTAATACATATACAGGCTGGGATGTTCATAAGGACATCCAGCATGTCACAAAAGAAATTAGTAAACTGACAAATAATAGAAATATATACATTACATTT